>JBDTLN010000252.1:0-4314 GCA_039934795.1 Bauldia sp.
ACTGGCGGCCGCGGCCGCCGCGCAGGAGCCGCGCGGCGAGGCGAGCCTCAAGGGCCACCTCAACGGCGAAGGTACCGGCGAGGAAGCCACAGGCTCGTCGGCATACGTGCCGCCGGAAGCCAAGGACGACAAGCAGATCAAGTATGCGTTGGACCTTCTCCAGGGCCTGCAGGTGAACAGCGCGTTCCCGGCCGACCCGAGCAAGGGCGTTCCGAACTGATCGAACAACCGGCGGCGCCAGGCCAGGCGCCGCCGGTTTCCAGTCTCACCATAGCGGCGGTTCATGGATGACCTGACGGCGCCCCTCGGTCTGGCGCCGAGCAAGAAACTGAAGAACGGCCTCTCCCGGCTCTTGATGGGCGGCGGAGCGGCTTTGGTCGTTGCCGCGGTGGCGGTCGGCTGGGCGGTGTTGATCCACGATCCTCGGGGCAGCGCGCCGGTGGCGGTAGCGCCAGTCGGCAAGGGCCCCAGCGATCAGACCGGCTCGATCCGCCAGGGCGCCGGGAGCGGCAGCCAACCTGCCCCGGCGGATGATGGCCCCGGGCTCGTCGAAATCACGCCTGCCGGGGAGCTCACCGATCTCGGCAATGGCGTCACCATCACCGATCCGAACCAGGAGCCGGCGCTGCAGCTCGCCTCGGCGCCGAACCAGGATCTCATCGAAGAGGGTCCCTACGGCCCCCTGCCGCGCATTGGCGCATCCGGCGAGCGGCCGATGCAGGCCTACGCCCGGCCGCTCGACCCCGGCGCCGCCGCCGGCACGATCCGCATCGCCATCGTCGTCGGCGGCATTGGCCTCGGCGACAGCGGCACGGAGGCGGCGATCCGGGACCTACCCGGCGCGGTGACGCTGGCATTCGCGCCCTATGGCGAAAACCTCGCCGCCGCCGTCGGCAAGGCGCGGGGCGCCGGCCACGAGATTCTCCTTCAGGTGCCGCTTGAGCCGTACGGCTATCCGCGCAACGACCCCGGCCCGCACACCCTCACCGTTGCCGCCAAGACCGGTCAGAACCTCGACCGCCTGCACTGGCTGATGAGCCGCATCACCACCTATGTCGGCGTCGTCAACTATCTCGGGGCGCGCTTCACCAGCGAGGCCGAAAAGCTGGAACCGGTGCTCGACGAGGTTGGCCGGCGCGGGCTCCTCTATCTCGACGACGGTTCCTCGGGCGCCAGCCGCGCCGACAAGCTCGCCGCCGACATCGTGCCCTTCGCCCGCGCCGACGTCATCCTCGACGCGGAATCCGAAGCCGGCCCCATCGACGCGCGACTGAAGCAGCTCGAGGCGATTGCCCGGGAACGCGGCTACGCCATCGGCTTCGCCACCGCCTTCCCGGTCAGCATTGGCCGTATCGCTGCCTATGCGAAATCCGCGGCGGATCGCGGCATTGTGCTGGTGCCGATCACCGCCCTCGTCCAGCAAGGCCGCACATGAGCAGGAAGAAAGAGGAACGGCGAATCGAGGACCTGCCCTATCGCCCCTGTGTCGGCATCGCACTTTTCGACCGCGACGGCCGCGTCTGGGCCGGCCAGCGAACCCACGTAACCGGGGACGCGGAGGGGCTCGGCAGCTGGTGGCAAATGCCGCAAGGCGGCATCGACGATGGCGAGGACCAGTACAAGGCGGCGCTCCGCGAGCTCTACGAGGAAACGTCGGTGACCAGCGTCAGCCTCATTCGCGAGGCACAAGGCTGGTTCAAATACGAGCTGCCGCCGGAACTGGTGCCCACCTCGTGGGGTGGACGCTATCGCGGCCAGAAACAGAAGTGGTTCGCCCTCCGCTTCGAGGGCAAGGATTCCGAGGTCGACGTTCTCCATCCCGGCGGCGGCAAGCACAAGGCCGAGTTCTCGGACTGGCGCTGGGAGAGCCTCGCGCGCCTGCCGGATTTGATCGTTCCGTTCAAGCGCGGCGTCTATGATCAGGTCGTGGCCGCGTTCCGCGACATCGCGGCGTAGTCCGACGCGAGAGCCGCCGCATGAGCGCAGAGCCGACCTCGATCCGGCGGCTTGCCGCCGATGACACGGCCGGCTGGGCGGCGATGCGGTGTGCGCTGTTCCCCGACGAGCCCCCCGCCACGCTTGCCGGCGAGATCGCCGGAATGCTCGCCGACCCGAAGCAGGCGGCCTTCGTCGCCTTGCGCGACGGGCGGTTCGTCGGGTTCATCGAGGCGGGCGAGCGAAGCGTCGCCGAGGGTGCCTGGGACGGACCTGTCGCCTATATCGAGGCGCTATGGGTGGACGATACGGCGCGCCATCAGGGCGTCGCCCGGCTGCTTGTCGAGGCGGTCAAGGCCTGGGCGATTTTCCGCGGCTACCGCGACCTCGCCTCGGACGTCCAGCTTCACAACACGCTGAGCCAGACCGTCCATGACAGGCTCGGCTTCACCGAGACCGAGCGGCTCGTCACTTATCTGATGCGGCTCGATGGGGAAGCTAGCGGCTGAGCGCCGTCTGCACTTCCTTGAGCTGGTGAAGCCGCAGGGCCGCGGCGTCCTTGGCGGCGCCATCCTTGGCGTCGCCGAGATCTTCCTCGGCGTTGCGGACCTGCTGGGCCAGCATCTCCGCGTCGACTTCGGCGAGCGGCAAGGCCTGCTCGGCGAGGATCGTCAGGCCTTCGGCATTGACGTCTGCGAAGCCGCCGCGCACGAAGATGCGTGTCACCGCGCCGCCCCCGCCCGGCGTCACATCGACAACCCCGGGCTTCAGCGTCGACATGAAGGGCGCATGGCCTTTCAGTACGGTGAAATAGCCTTCCGAGCCGGGCACCACGACCTGATCGACCGGAGCCGACAAGAGCAGACGCTCAGGCGATACAAGTTCAAACTGGAACGGTTCGGCCATGTCTCGTCCTAGGCTGTCTTGCGGCGACCGATGACGGCCGAAATCACCAGGCCGACAATCCCGCCGACGATCGCGAAGATCAGGGCGCGCCAACCGGGCTGAGCCAGAAGCGACGACGAGCGGTCGCCGACCGAGACCTGCATCGAGTCGCCATTTTCGTTAGCCGTGACCGATCCGCCGCTCTTGTCGCCCTGGACCTGGATGTTGACGCCGCCGACATTGATGTCGACAGCCGGCCGCGGCGCGGTGAACCAGCCTATGGCGCCGCCAACTATCAGCCCGATGACGAGGAGCGTGGTCCTGCCCATCGACACTGCCTCACGCCGCTTCCGCGGCGAGCTTCTTGGCTTTTTCCACGGCCTGCTCGATGGTGCCGACCATGTAGAAGGCCGGCTCCGGCAAGTGATCGTAGTCGCCGGCGACAAGACCCTTGAAGCCCTTGATCGTGTCGGCGAGATCGACGAACACGCCCGGCGAGCCGGTGAAGATTTCGGCAACATGGAACGGCTGGCTGAGGAAGCGCTCGACCTTGCGGGCCCGCGCCACCGTGATCTTGTCCTCTTCGGAAAGTTCGTCCATGCCGAGAATGGCGATGATGTCCTGGAGTTGCTTGTAGCGCTGCAGGACCTGCTGGACCTGTCGGGCGACGGTGTAGTGCTCCTCGCCGACGATCGCCGCCGACAGCATGCGCGACGTCGAGTCGAGCGGGTCGACCGCCGGGTAGATGCCCTTCTCGGCGATGGCGCGCGACAGCGTCGTGGTCGCGTCAAGGTGGGCGAACGAGGTCGCCGGCGCCGGGTCGGTCAAATCGTCGGCGGGCACGTAGATCGCCTGCACCGAGGTGATCGAGCCCTTCTGCGTTGTGGTGATGCGCTCCTGCATGGCGCCCATGTCGGTGGCCAGGGTCGGCTGATAGCCCACCGCCGACGGGATGCGGCCCAGCAACGCCGACACTTCCGAGCCGGCTTGCGTGAAGCGGAAGATGTTGTCGACGAAGAACAGCACGTCCTGTCCCTGGTCGCGGAAGTACTCGGCGATGGTAATGCCGGTGAGGCCGACGCGGGCGCGGGCGCCCGGCGGCTCGTTCATCTGGCCGAAGACCAGCGCGCATTTCGAGCCCTCGCCGCCGCCCTTCTTGTTGACGCCGGATTCGATGAACTCGTGATAGAGGTCGTTGCCTTCGCGGGTGCGCTCGCCGACGCCGGCGAACACCGAATAGCCGCCATGCGCCTTGGCGATGTTGTTGATCAGTTCCTGGATGATGACCGTCTTGCCGACCCCGGCGCCGCCGAACAGGCCGACCTTGCCGCCGCGCGCGTAGGGCGCCAGCAAATCGACGACCTTGATGCCGGTGATCAGGATCTGCGCCTCGGTCGACTGCTCGACGAACGTCGGCGCCGGCTGGTGGATGGCGCGCTTCTGCTGGGTCTTGATCGGCCCGGCTTCGTCGACCGGCTCGCCGATGACGTTCAT
>JBDTLN010000253.1:0-4313 GCA_039934795.1 Bauldia sp.
CGCGCGACTACACCTACGTCCTCGTCGACTGCCCGCCGTCGCTAAACCTTCTCACCATCAACGCGATGGCGGCGGCGCATTCGATCCTGGTGCCGCTGCAATGCGAGTTCTTCGCGCTGGAAGGGCTGAGCCAGCTTCTGCGAACCGTCGAACAGGTCAAACAGTCACTCAACCCTGAGTTGTCTATCCACGGCATCGTCCTCACCATGTTCGACAGCCGCAACAGCCTCTCCGGCCAGGTGGTGGCGGATGTGCGCGCGCATATGGGCGAGGCGGTTTACGAAACGATCATCCCGCGCAACGTCCGGGTCTCGGAAGCCCCGTCCTATGGCAAGCCGGTGCTCCTCTACGATTTCAAGTCGACCGGCAGCCAGGCGTATCTCCGCCTTGCCGCCGAGATCATCCAGCGCGAGCGGCGCCTGCGCGCCGCATAGACGGCGAGACGAAGGAGACTTTCATCAATGGCGGACGATCCATCGCGGACACGGCTCGGACGGGGGCTCGCGGCGCTGATCGGCGACATGGGCAGCGAGGCGACGGTCATCGACCGCGGCCGTGTCGCGGTTCCGAAGACGAAACTGCCGATCGAATTTCTGCGTGCCAATCCGAACAATCCGCGAAAGGATTTCGCCGAGAGCGAGCTCCAGGATCTCACCGCCTCGATCCGCGAGAAGGGCATCGTGCAGCCGATCCTTGTGCGCCCCGTCGCCGGCGCCTCTGACAGCTATGAGATCATCGCCGGCGAGCGCCGCTGGCGGGCGGCGCAAAAGGCCGGCCTCCACGAAGTCCCTGTCGTCGTCCATGAGGTTGACGACAAGGAGGCGCTGGAACTGGCGATCATCGAGAACGTGCAACGCGCCGACCTCAATCCGCTCGAAGAGGCGATCGGCTACCAGCAGCTCATCGACGGCTATGGCTACGGGCAATCGGCCCTCGCCGACGTGATCGGCAAGAGCCGCCCCTATGTCGCCAACACGCTGCGGCTGATGAAGCTGCCCGAGGCGGTGAAGGACTATCTCCGCTCCGGCAAACTCAGCGCCGGCCATGCCCGCGCGCTGATCAACGTCGCCGATCCCGAGGCCGTGGCAAAACGCATCGTCGAGGCCGGCATGACGGTGCGCGATGTAGAGGCGATCGGGCGCGGCGGCGGCAAAGCGCGCGCCGGCAAGCCGGAAAAGGATGCCGACATTCGCGCCGCCGAGCGCGCCATCTCTGACGCCATCGGCCTTGCCGTCACCATCGATCACAAGCGCGGCGGCGGATCGGTGACCATCCGGTACAAGACGCTCGAACAGTTCGACGAGATCCAGAAGCGGCTGACGGGGATTTAGGGCAGGCCGCGATGTCTCGATTGGCGGGACCGCCCCGCCAACTCACCGCGCCGGAACGCGATCTGCTCCTCCATCTGCTGCAAAACACTGCGGGTGCATCCCGGCTGGTTGGCGAGCCCTCTGGCCGGCTAGTGCAAGAAATGCAAGACGGGGGCATGCGAAGCCTTCAATTCCACAGCAATCGCCCCGAGAGACGATTCGGCTCCATTGTGGCTGAGGGCAATTTTCACGACTCGGACGGCACGCTCGTCAGCGTCGCCGTCATCATCGATACCGAAGGCCAGATCTACGAGCTGGACATATGGAAAGTGGATTTCTCGGCGCTCATCGGCATTCCGGCTACTGCTAAAATTCGGGTCCGGCCGTTTGGATCGACAGGCATCGCCGACAGCCGTAGTCCCGGCTAGCGTCGCCGCAGGCTTGCCGCCATTGCCGTGACCAGAGTCAGCGCTTCGCCGATGACGTCGTCCGAGATCGTGCCGCGGAGGCGGCTGTCGATCATGGCGCGGTCGAGATGCTCGAGGGTGCGCTCGATGCGGGCGAGGGGCCACATCGTCACCTGACGCTCGACGCGCGCCTTGCGCTGGAAGAAGACCGGCGGGCGCATGGCGGCGATGGCGGCTTCCGCCGAACGGCCGTTGTCGAGGGCGGCGCGGGCCTGGTGAAGCTGGGTGAAGTGGCGCTGGGCGGCGCCGCAGATGACGAACCCCGGCGTGCCGGAGGCGACGAGCCGGCGCCAGGTGCGGTCGAAACCGTCGGCGTCGCCGAGCGCCAGGGCGTCGATCGCCTCGTCGACCTCAAAAGCGGCGGCATCGCCGATGATTGCGGCAACATCGTCGACATCGATGCTGCCCTTGTCGGCGGCGTAGAGGCAGAGTTTTAAAACTTCGGAGCGACTGGCGAGGCGGTCGGAACCGAGGAGGCCGCGCAGCATGGTGCGGGCGTCACCGGAGATGGCGAGGCCGGCGCGCTTCGTTTCCTCGTCGATGATGCGGTCGAGATCCTTGGCCGAATCGGCGTAGCAGGGAATCGCAGCGGCGCGCGGGCTGGACTCGCAGAGCTTGCGAAGCGGCGCAGTCTTTTTCAGCTCGCCGGCGGTGACGACGATCCACGAATCGATCGGCGGTGCTTCGAGGATCGGCTCCAGCGCAGGCAGGATTGAGCGGCTGCCGCTCAGCCGGACCGTGATGGCGCGACGGCCGCCGAACAGCGGTACGGCATGAGCCTCGTCGGCGAGGCGCGCCGGATCGTCGGCGAGCTCGGCGGCCTCGAGGCGGACATGGGAGAAGGGATCGTCGGAGGCGCCGGTCACAGCCTTGACGAAGCCGCTGGCGCGCTCGGCGACAAGGCCGTCGTCGGGGCCATAGAGGAGGATGACGCGGATCGCCGGGTCGGGCGCGGCGAGGAGCCGCTCCGCATTTGCCGGCTTGACATCGACCATGGTGGGTAGCCGAGGCCGTTGGCTAGATAGTGCCCCGGGCGCTCGCCGCGGCGACGCGGATACGGATGTCGTCGGCAGCGGCGGCGGCTGCCTTCGCCTCGGCGTCCGTCTTGGCGCGTATGTTGGTGAAGATCTGATTGATGCGGTTGTAGGAGGCGGTGCCGCGGCTGGTGGCGCGGAGCGCGATCTCGCCGGTCTTGACGCTCGAAATCTCGTAGGTCGCGGTGACGATGACCGAATAGACCGGAGCCGATTCCTCGCGGGTGATGCCGAGCGCGATTTCGCGCGAGGTCACGGTCAGCCGCATGCGATAGGCAGGGTTGGCGGTTTCGGCACCGCCGGTGAGGTCGAAGATGACCTTGTTACGGACAATCTGGGCGATGCGGTTGTCGACCGGGTCAACGGCGATGCTGGCCAGCGTATCGGGAACCGTGCTGCCGGAGGGCGTCGGGCCGTAAAGCGGCTGGACCGTGCAGGCCGAAACCAGCATCGCGGCGGCGAGAAGCGCCGGCGTCGCGATGCCACGCCGCCAGAGGCGGCCGACGTCAGATAACGACATTGACGATCCTCTTCGGTACCACGACGATCTTCTTCGGCTGCCGGCCGTCAAGGGCGCGGCGGACCGAGTCCAGCGCCAGTGTAGCCGTCTCGATGTCAGATTGGGAGGCGTCATTGGCGATTGTCAATTCATCGCGTTTCTTGCCGTTGATCTGGACCGGCATGGTGACGGTGTCCTCGGCCAGCAGAGCGCGGTCGACCGCCGGCCAGGGGCGGGTGGCGACAAGATCGTCATGGCCGAGCGCGCGCCAGCATTCCTCCGCCAGATGCGGCATCATCGGCGCCATCATTTGAATGAGCAGTTCGAGTGATTCGCGCCGCGCGAAGGCTCTCGCCGTATCCCCGTCCGTGGCGGCGGGGAGCGCAAGGTCGGTGGCGATGGCGTTGACCAGCTCGTAGATGCGGGCAACGGCGACGTTGAAGCGGAGCGCCGCAATGTTGTCCTCGACGGCGGCGAGCGCCCGGTGGGCGGACTTGCGGAGGGCGAGGGCGGCCGGGCCGAAATCGTTGGGGAGGCGCTCGGGCGCCGGCAAGGCCGCAGCCTCCGCTGTCATGCGCCAGATGCGCTGGACGAACCGGAAGGCACCGGCGACGCCCTCCTCGGTCCAGATCACGTCGCGGTCGGGCGGCGAATCGGAGAGCATGAACCAGCGCGCGGTGTCGGCGCCATAGGTTGTCATGATGTCGCTGGGATCGACGGTGTTGCGTTTCGACTTGGACATCTTCTCGATGCCGCCGATCTCGATGGGGGCGCCGGAGTCGAGGTCGTAGGCCTTGCGCGCTGCGCCCTCGCCCTCGATGCGGATCTCGGCGGGCGTCGCCCAGGTGCCGTCGCCGCGGCGGTAAGTCTCGTGGACGACCATGCCCTGAGTGAAGAGGCCGTCGAAGGGCTCCTCGATGCCGAGATGGCCGGTCGCCTTCATGGCGCGGGCGAAGAAGCGTGAGTAGAGGAGATGCAGGATCGCGTGCTCGATGCCGCCGAT
>JBDTLN010000254.1:0-4308 GCA_039934795.1 Bauldia sp.
GGTCGACAGGATCACGATCGGCGTCAGGTAGGCGACGATCAGCACGATGTACTGTGCGATCTGCGTCCAGGTGACCGCACGCATGCCGCCGAGCATGGCGCAGAGCAGGATGCCGACCAGACCGGCGAACACCGCGATCTCGAACTGCATGCCGAGGAAGCGGGACGCGATGAGCCCGGTGCCGTAGATCTGCGCCGTCACATAGGTGAAGGAGCAGCACACCAGAACGATCACCGCGATGAAGCGGGCAAAGTTGCCGCCGAACCGGAATGCCATGAAATCCGGCACGGTATAGGCGCCGAACTTGCGCAGATATGGCCCGATCAGGATCGACACCAGCACGAAGCCGCCGGTCCAGCCGAGCACCCAGGCGAGGCCGTCATAGCCGAGCAGGAACAGCGTCCCCGCCATGCCGACGAAGGAGGCGGCCGACATCCAGTCGGCGCCGGTCGCCATGCCGTTGTAGAAGGCGGGTACGCGCCGGCCGGCGACATAGTATTCTGAAAGCTGGGCTGTGCGCGTCATCACGCCGATGACCGCGTAAACCGCGAGCGTGAAGAACACGAACAGGTAGCCGAGCACCTTGTTCGGTACGCCGACCATCTCCAGGATCGCGAGCAGGACGATGAAGGCGAGGAAGCCGCCTGTATAGGCGCCGTACATGCGCCCCAGATTCTTGATGAAATCCGAGGTGGCGGCTTTCGATACGTTCGTAGTCATGTTGGTTCCCCCTATTAGGTCGGCTCTTAGTCTTCTTCGGCGTAGCCGTGCTCGCGGTCGATCTGGTCCTGCTGGCGAGCGAAGAGGAACAGGATGACGACGAACACGATCAGGGAGCCCTGAGCGGCCATGTAGAAGCCGAGCGGAAAACCGAGGATAGGAATGACGATCTTGTTGAGCGGGACGACGAACATGTGGATGACGTAGCCGAAGAAGAACCAGATCCCGAGATGGGTGAACATCAACCGGGTGGTCTTGCTCCAGTGCGCTTCTTCGTTGGCTTTGCTATCGGGTTGGGTCATGGAACGATCACTCCCTACAAGGAATCGAGCCTTTGTATTGCTTGAACCGGACCGGCGTAGCGCCTCTAGCGGGTGCGTGGCCGCGGCGGGCAGAGCGGTCTCTGGATTTTTCAGCTTCCCCCTGACTTTTCTTACTAGTATTCCAGTATAGCCATAGCGTAGCCGTAGCATAGCCATTCCGATCCTCGCATTCGACTTAAGTCGGATTGACGGGCGTCGGAGTGAAAATTCGAGGTGCGGCCGCCGATTCGCGCCTCGGTATTCCGGGAGACCGGCCGAGGTAGCGCTCATGATCTCATCGCCTCCCGTCCCGCAACGCCGCCTGCCGCGGATCGTTGGTGATGTCGCGCGCGAACATGCCTAGCGCTTGGCGGTCGCGCCGGCTGTCGACGCGGACCCGGCTCCGAATTGCTGCCGGCCTGACATGGCTCGGCGTTGCCGCCGGCACGATCGGCTCGGTCGCGACCGAGCCGATGCTGATCGTTCCGGCCGGTCTCGCGATCATCGCCTCGGCGTATCTAATATTCCTGTCACGGCGACTGGCCGACGATGTCGAGGCGACCCGCGGTGCGGTCCTGGCTGCAGGCGACGATGGCCACCTGCCGCCGTTGCGCGGCGACGCCACCCCGCTCGCCGAGATCGGGGAACTGAGGGAGGTCATTGCCTGCCGCTTGGCGGAGGCTGCGGCCGCGTCCGGCGACCGGCATCTGGCTTCGGTCATCGCGGCGCTGCCTGATGGCGTCGTCGTCGCGACCCCGGAAGGACTGGTCAGCGCCGCCAATCATGTCGGGCTTCGGGCTTTGGGAGCCGGTTCCGGCCTGGTCGGGACCAGCCTGTACAGTCGGCTCTCCCGCGGGTCGGTCGCCGCCGCTCTGTCATCGGTCGAACGTGCCGGGCGGCCGCTTCAGGTCACCTTGGCGATGGTCGAAGCCGGCGTCCTTCCCGCCGTCATGGCCGCGCTCGGCTCCAGCCAGGGACTGGTGATCGTGTTCCGCCCCGACGACCTGGAGGCGGCGGAGCATCGGGCTGAGATCGAGATGGATCTTGCGCTCCACGACGTCCCGCCGCAGGCGCCGCCGCCGACCGACTCGACGCTTCTCACCGAGGCACCGCTGATCGCCCTCGATACCGAGACGACTGGCATGGACCCGGAGCGCGACCGGATCGTCTCGGTCGGCGCCGTCCGCCTTCGCCGCCGCCGGCTCTTCCGCGCCCGTATCTTCGACGTCCTGGTGCGGCCCGGCCGGCACATTCCGGCATCGTCGACCGCGATACACCGGATTAGCGATGCGATGGTCGTCGGCGCGCCCGACATTCGGGAGGTCTGGCCGCGTCTGCTGGAGATCCTCGCCGGCGTCGTCGTGGTCGGCCATCACATCGACTTCGATCTGGCGATGCTGCGATCGGCGGCGGCGCGCGACGGCCTGCCATGGCGCGAGCCGATGGCCCTCGACACCGCACGCTTGGCGGCGGCCCTCGATCCGTCGGAGGGAAACCTCGATCTTGCCGAGGTTGCGCGGCGCCATGGTGTCATCCCGATGGGCCGGCACACGGCCCTCGGCGACAGCCTGGCGACCGCAGAGCTCTATCTTCGCCTGGTGCCGCGGCTGCTCGACCGGGGAGTCCTCACCCTCGGCGACGCGATCCGGTTCGGCAATTCGGCCACAGCCGTCGTCGACGCCCAGAAGGCGACGCCGTGGGGACGCCGATGAAGCTCGGCGACGATCCGGTGCTCCGGCGCCTCGACGCCTTTCCCTACCGCCATCGCCTGGGCGAGGTGATGAGCCAGCCGCTGGTGACGATTGCGGCAGAAAAACCCCTGGCCGACGTAGCGCGTCTTCTTGCCGAGCACAGGATCAGCGCTCTTGTCGTGCTCGACCAAGACGGCCGCCCGGGAGGAATCGTCACCGAGCGCGATCTGACGAGGGTCGTCGCCGCGGAAGGACTGGGCGGCCTTGCGGCGCCGGTTGGGCGCATCATGTCGTCACCGGTGGCCACCGTGCGCGTCGACGACTTTGTCTATGTCGCGATCGGGCGTCTCGCCCGGCTTGGCCATCGCCATCTGGTCGTGGTTGCTCCCGACGGTCGGGCGATCGGCATGGTGACGGCGCGCTCCCTTCTCCGCCAGCGGGCGGCGACGGCGCTCGCACTCGGCGACGAGATCGACGCAGCGGTCGGGGCGACCGACCTTGCGCGGGTCCAGCGCGGCCTGGCGGGGCTGGCACGCGGCCTGATGGACGAGGGATTGCCCGCGCCCGAGATCGCCCAGGTCGTCAGCGCGGTGCTCCGCGATCTCACCCGTCGGGCGACCGAGCTTGCCGTCGCCGGGATGGCTGCATCGCTTGGACCGCCCCCGACGCAGTATTCGATCCTGGTATTGGGCTCCGGCGGACGGGGCGAGAGCCTGCTTGCGGCAGACCAGGATAATGCCCTCGTGCATGCCGGTGGCAAGGCCGACGATCCCTGGTTCGCCGAACTCGGCCGAAGACTGGCCGACACCCTGGACGGCGCCGGAATTCCGTACTGCAAGGGCGGGGTCATGGCCCGCGAGCCGGCCTGGCGTCACACGCTTCCCGGCTGGGAAGCCGTCATCGGCCGCTGGGTAGCGGCGGCGTCGCCGAAGGATGTGCTCGCCGCCGACATCTTCTTCGACTTTCAGGCGGTGTCCGGAGATCCCAGCCTCGCCGAACGGCTGAGGGAGATGGCGCTGGCCCAGGTCAAGGCCTCGCCGATGCTGGTCCGTTTCCTGGCCGCCGACCTCGCCACGGTGCGGGCGCCGATCGGGTTCTTCGGTGGGCTCCGCGCCCAAGATGGCCGGATCGACGTCAAGCGCTCCGGCCTGTTCCCGATCGTGGCGGCGACCCGGGCGTTGGCGCTGGCGCAAGGGTCCGGCGTCACGCCGACGTTAGAGCGGCTTCGGCTGCTGGTGGAGGCCGGCCATGTTCCCGAAGCCGACGCCGAGCGCTTACGGGAGGCGCACGCCCTGTTCATGGCCGTGGTGATCGAGCAGCAGATGAGGGATATGGGGGCTGGCCTTACGCCCGGCAATCGGGTGGAGCTTTCCCGCCTGGACGCAGGCCGGCGACGACGCCTCAAGGCGGCGTTCAAGAACGTGGAGGCCTTCGCCCAGGCGGTCGCCGGCCATATCGTCTGACGGCGGCTGCGCCTGGCGCCTGACCGACTTGGCGCCGATCGGCGGGCGATTCCGCTGACGGCACCCTGTCACGGCGGCGCCGGCCGGTGTAGACCCTGGGCGGTTCGGTCGAGCGGAGCCGGAGGGCATGCC
>JBDTLN010000255.1:0-4296 GCA_039934795.1 Bauldia sp.
CTGACGGCTCGATCGAGACTTGGCGCGGCGAAGTGGAGGGCACGCTGGTCTGGCCGCCGCGCGGCACGGAGGGTTTCGGCTACGACCCGATGTTCTTGCCGGCGGGCCACGACAAGACTTTTGGCGAGATGCTGGCGGAGGCCAAGCACGGCTGGGACGGCAAGGGCGAGGGGCTCTCGCATCGCGCCCGCGCCTTCGCCAAATTCGCCCGGGCAAGGCTGAGGGCATGAGCAGCGACCCCGGTTTCGGCGTCTATGTGCACTGGCCGTTCTGCGCCGCCAAATGCCCCTATTGCGACTTCAACAGCCATGTCCGCCATACGCCGCCCGACCAGGCGCGCTACGCCGCCGCCTTCAAGCGCGAGATCGCGACCATGGCGGAACGCGCGCCGGGCCGGACCGTCACCAGCATCTTTCTCGGCGGCGGCACGCCCTCGCTGATGGAGCCGGCGACGGTCGGCGCGATCCTCGACGCGGTGGCGGCACACTGGCCGGTCGATGCCAACGCCGAGGTGACACTGGAGGCCAATCCGTCGAGCGTCGAGGCGGAGCGTTTTCGCGGCTATCGCGCCGCCGGCGTCAACCGCGTCTCGCTGGGCGTTCAGGCGCTGAACGACACGGACCTGAAATTCCTCGGCCGGCTGCACAATGTCGAGGAGGCGCTCCGCGCCATCGAACTGGCGCGAAAAACCTTTCCGCGCCTCTCCTTCGACCTCATCTATGCCCGCCCCGGCCAGACCCCGGAGGCCTGGGGCGCGGAACTGCGGCGCGCCCTCGATCTCGCCGCCGACCATCTCTCGCTCTACCAGCTGACCATCGAGGAGGGCACGCCCTTCTTTGCTCTCCACAAGGCCGGCAAGCTGATCGTGCCCGATGACGACGCGGCGGCCGATCTCTATCAGATGACGCAGGAGGTCTGCGACGCGGCCGGGCTTCCGGCCTACGAGATTTCCAACCACGCCGTGCCCGGCGCCGAGAGCCGGCACAACCTGACCTACTGGCGCTACGGCGAATATGCCGGCGTCGGCCCCGGCGCCCACGGGCGCTTGCTGCAATCCGGCGGCCGCCACGCCACCGCCGCCGAGAAGCGGCCGGAGGCCTGGCTGGAAAAGGTCGAGGCCTGGGGCGACGGGCTCGCTGTCGACGATGTGCTGACCCGCGAGGAAGAGGGCGACGAGATGCTGCTCATGGGCCTCCGCCTCGCCGAAGGCATCGACCTTGCACGCTACCGCACCCTCTCCGGCCGCCCCCTCGACCCGGCGAGGCTAACCGACCTCACCGCCCATGGCATGGTCGAGGCGATGGGTGGCGAGCGCGTCCGCGCGACGCGGGCGGGGTTTTTTGTGCTGGATGCGGTGGTGGCCGATCTGGCGGCGTAGGCGCGGCCATCCAGCCGACGCTTACGATCCGGAGTTTCTAGAATGAAGATCTTCTGGGCTTGGCAGTCCGACACGCCGGGATCCACTGGTCGGCATTTTGTGCGCGCCGCGCTGATCGACGCGATCAAAGTCCTAAAGCAGCCCGAGGAGATCGAAGAACCGACTCAGGCCGAAAATCGGGAAAGCATGCACCTCGATCAAGATCGTCAGGGCGTGACGGGTAGCCCGGGTCTCGCGGACACGATCAAGCAGAAGATTGAGGCATCGAGAGTTTTCGTTGCTGACATTACGCCGCTAGCGAGAATTCCGAAGCGTCGAGGGGTAAAGGGATCACGCGAAAAGCGAAACATGAATCCGAACGTGGCTATCGAACTTGGCTACGCCCTTCATGCACTCAAAGAAGAGCGCGTACTGCTTGTCCTCAACTCGCACTATGGTGGGCGCACCTTCAGCATCTCGGAGGCCCAATCACTTACGATCTGTCGCCAGCCGCGACTATGAACCAGATTGCCGCCGAGCAAGCGAACTTGCGCGGTCAATTTGTCAGTGCGCTGCGGGGCTTCCTCAAGGAGTCTTCGGCCGCGACCTCGGAGCCCAGGTTTCCTGCAGTACCGTCCACGACTTCGCCGGCCGTATGGTTCGGCCCCGGCGAAATCCTCTCACAGTTCGACAGCGAGACTTCATACGGCTTTGAGGATGACAAAGGCGTTTACCTTCGTGTCTCGCCACGCGCAGCCTTGTCGCGCCCGTTCACCACTGGTGAACTTTACGGGATGGCCAGACAATCGCTGTTCGGTCTGCTGTACCGCCAGCAAGCGGGCATCGCCCACTACAACGCCCGTGGCGCCATCCTGATTGAGCCTGTCAGCGGCTCAGGCGGCCGGCTGCGCGCAGCCACGCAAGTGTTCCACAACGGAGAGATCTGGGACATCGGTCGCGATCTGCTGGTCGACAACGAATACGGCAAACTAATTCCGGTCCGGTTACTTGAGACGTCGATGAGGGAGGCGCTGTCTCGCAACGTCGACTTTCTGCAGACTCGTCTGCAAATTCCCGCACCATATCGGATTGAGTTCGGTGCCGCTGGAATTGAGGGCTACGCTCTAGTGATCGATTCAGCTATCGACAACCCCTACGAGATTCGAGACGGCCAATTCACGGATTCTTTAGTATTGGCCGACACTTCGATGGCAGGGATCAATGCCGCTTTGTTGCGCATCTATGAAGCGTTTTTTAGACTCACCGGCTATCCACGACCGCCCAACCTCTTTGGGTTTCCTTCTTCACAACAAGGATGAAGTCAGCGGGCTTCGGAGGAATCAGTGCGCCTCATGCCCGCCCGGCGCGTCCACCAGCGGCGACTTGATCCCCACCTTCGCCGCCGGGTCGTCGACCACGACGAACTGGCCCATCATGCCCATGTCCTCGTGTTCGAGGATGTGGCAGTGGAACATGTAGGGGAGGGTCGGGTCGGCGTAGTCGGCAAAGCGCATGACGAGGCGCACCGTCTCTTCCGGGCTGACGATGACCGTGTCCTTCCAGCCGCGCTCGTAAGGCGGCGGCGGCTGGCCGCTCCGCGACACGACCTCGAACTGGACGCCATGGACGTGGAACGGGTGGTACCGGATCGAATCGTTGCGGATGTCCCAGAGCTCGATGTCGCCGCGCCGCACGACCTCGTCGATGCGCGCGTGATCCATCGCCTTGCCGTTGATGGTGCGGCCGGTGAATTCGAGGGTGAACATGCGCGTCTTGACGGCCTTTGCCGGATCGAGCCGGGCGATGGTGTTGAGCGTTTCGGGAATCCTGGCTGACGGCGCCGTTGCCGGTCGCGGCCGGAACTCGACGATATTGAACTGCTGGTTCTGGTCATTGCCCGGCGCCAGCAGCCGCTGCAGGAGCGCGGTCACGGCGCTGACATGGTCGGTGACGGCGTAGCTCATCAGCACGACCGGCGCGGCGCTCTTGGCAAAGTCGACCAGAATTTCGGCGCGCTCGCCCGGCGCAAGCAGAAGACGCGTCCGCTCCACCGGGTGCTCGAGGAAGCCGCCGTCGGTGGCGATCTGGACGAAGGCGCGATTGTCGGCGAAACCGAAATCGTAGCGGCGGGCATTGGAGCCGTTGAGAACCCGGAAACGGACGAGGGACGCCGGCACATCGAGAAAGGGGGCAAGCGTGCCGTTGACGAGGATCGTGTCGCCGAGCATGCCGGGCGGATTGTCGAACAGGCCGGGCGCTGCGGTCGCGTCATGGCCATTGTCATAGACAAGCTGTCCGGCGGCATCGAACCGCCGGTCCTGGACGATGAGCGGAATGTCGTCGACGCCGTAGGCGGCGGGAAGGCCGAGGGCGGCCGAATTCTCATCGTCGATGAGGAACAGGCCGGCAAGGCCGCGATAGACCTGCTCGCCGGTCTTGTGGAGGGTGTGCGGGTGGTACCAGAGCGTCGCCGCCTCGTTGATCACCGTCCAGTGCGGCTGCCATGTCCCGCCGGGCAGAATGGCCTGGTGCGGGCCGCCATCCATGACCGGCGGCAGATGCATGCCGTGCCAGTGGACCGTGGTCGTCTCGCCGAGATTGTTGAAGACATCGATGCGGACGCGGTCGCCCCTCGCCGCACGGAGCGTCGGGCCGAGGACGCTGCCGTTGAAGCCGAGGGTTTGCGTCGGGCGGCCGGCGACGAACTCGGTCGCGCCCACCGCAACGGTGAGGTCGAAGATTTTTTCGCCGTTCTCGATGCGGGGTATGGCGAGCGGCGGGATGCGCAGCGGATTGGCGAAGGCGATCGGCTCGTTGACGAAGCGGATCGGCTCGGCGGGGAGGAGATAGAGAGCGGCAAGGACGGCCGCGGCGACGAGGACGATGCCGCCGGCGATGTATTTCAGGGCGCGCACCATGCCAGACCGTCGGCCGCCAGC
>JBDTLN010000256.1:0-4288 GCA_039934795.1 Bauldia sp.
GCATGGCGGCGCCGATCGAGAAGGTCAGCGCCGAGGTGAGCGCCGCCTGGATCGGCCGCGCCGTGGTGATCTCGGAGATGCCGAGTTCGTCGCGGGCATGGGCGCCGAGGGCGTCCCTGGCCATCAGTTGCTGGGCGACCCGGCGCGCCAGGTCCGGGTCGAGGCCGCGCTTCACATAGATGTCGGCGAGTTCCTCGTGCTCGGCCTCGCTGTCCTCGCTGAGTTCCTTCGCCTCGCGGGCAAGGTCGGCGCGTTCGGTGTCGGACTGCGAACTGACCGAGACATATTCGCCAGCCGCCATCGACATGGCCCCGGCGACCAGCCCGGCGATGCCGGCGATGAGCACCGCGTTCCGCCCCGACGCCGCGGCAGCGACGCCGACGATCAGGCTCGCCGTCGAAACGATGCCGTCATTGGCGCCGAGCACGGCGGCGCGCAGCCAGCCGATGCGGGCGACGAGATGGCTTTCCGGATGAACGCGAAGGCGGGTCACTTTTGATCCTGGCTCGGCGAAAACTAGCCGCCAGCCTACGCCCGGATCAGCGCGCGCAACAGGTCGGCATTGGCCGGGTCGGCCTTCAGCTCGCCGCGCTCGACGCGGTGCGCCATCTCTACGAGCTTCGCGTTGAGCGGCGCCGCGCCGCCCAGCCGCTCCTGCTCCTTGACGACCAGGCCGTTGATATCCTCGACCTCGCCGCGCCGGCCTTTCCGCCAGTCCTGCAACACCGTCACCAGCGTGTCGGGCAGCGTCCAGCCGTCGAGCACCTGGTCGAGCAGCGCCGTCGCATAAGCGTCGGGGTCGTTCTCGGTGACGCGGTCGTTGCCCATGATCGGCACCAGCTTGTGGCCGAGGGCGAGCGCCGTGCGGACGCACTCCTTGCCCGACGCCATCATCACCTCGCGCATCCCCGGCACCTTGATCGCCTCGGCGAGCGGCAGGTCGAGGATCGAGGAGACCAAAAACTCCGAGCCGTTGGCGACGAGCTTCATCCACTTGGCCGAACGGATGTCGTCCTGGACGGCGACCTTGCCGGCGTGGCGGAGGAGATCCATGACCTCGCCCTCCCGCCCGCGCGTCGCCTCGTCATAGGCGCCGATGCCGAACCAGGTTCCCGCCGGCGGCGTCTGCCGCCCGACGACGCCGGGCACGAACATGTAGGCGGCGATCTCGATCACCGCGCCGAGCGTCCGCTCCGGCCCCATGATCGAGGCGACGTCGTCGAGGGTCATGCCGTTCTGCAGCCCGACGACAAGCCCGTCCTTTGCCACCAGCGGCTTGATCAGCTCGCAGGCCCAGCGCGTGTCGTAAGCCTTGACCACCAGGAAGATGACATCGAACGTCTCGCGCAGCTCGGCGACCTCGCAGAGATGAAACACGCGCACCGGTGTTGTCACGATCTCGCCGGGCATCTCGACCCGAATGCCATTCGCCCGCATCGCCTCGACATGGGCCGGCCACTGCTCGATGAACGTCACATCGAGCCCGGCGCGCGTCAGGTCCGCCCCGATCGCCGCCCCATTCGCCCCGGTCCCCACCACCGCAATCTTCTTGCCGGCCATCCCCGCCCCGCCCTTTCGCTCTCGTCCTCGCCACCGCTTCCGCCCGACCTTCTGTCAGCAACACAGGCCGGCGTCCATGCCGGGGCACCGCGCCCGGCACGGCTCCCTGTCGTGCCGGCCGAAGCGAAGCTGAGAGCCGGAACCCCGATGTTGCGGAATTCGCGCGACGTTCCACGTGTGCCAAGCACCTGCGCTGAGTCGCGCCCTCTCTCGTGTCCCGCCACGTCCCAAACCGTCGCGCGTCAAAGCGGAGGGCCGGCACCCCTGCTGAGCCTGCGCCAGCGCCCTCGTGCTTCGAGGGCCACCAATGCGGCCACCTCAGGATGAGGGCAGCGTAGCGCCGCCGCTTGCTCCCCCTCTCCCCCTCTCGACCGCCTTTCGCGGGGCCGCCCTCGCGCCACGCACCCGGCCTTGACCCGCTTCCTCTTGGGGATCGCGCGATCCCGTAGAGCAGCCATTGCGTGAGGGGGAGCAGAATGAACAGGGCGACGGCGCCGATGAGCGCGTAGGTCGGGCGCCAGCCGAGGGCCGCAATCCCGGCAACAGCGATCGGAGGAAAGGCGAGTTCCGACAGCGGTGATCCCAAGGCGGTGATGCCAAGCGCACGACCGCGCTCCTTGTCGAACGCGCGGGCCATGGCCGTCGACTCGACGTGAACCATCAGGCCCTGCCCGGTGAGGCGCAGCAGATAGAGCGCGACGAGCAATGTCAGGGCGCCACTCGCGCTCGCGGCCAGAAAGCAGGCAACTGCGAGGGCGGCGATGCAGGCCGCACTGTAGTGTACCAGGCGGATATGGTCGATCCAGTGTCCAAGAAACAGCGGCGTCGCCGCCGCGCCGAGCGTCCCGCCGAGGTAAAGTGCGCCTATCGTTGCCGGCGTCAGATGGAAGGTCGCCGAAAACGACGCTACGAAAAGGCCGATGAAGAAAGTCTGGCCAGGCGCAGAGTAAAAGGCATTGAGGGCGCCGAAGGCCAGCGGACGAATGTGCTGGCGCACGAAAGCAAGAAAATTCAATGACTGTGAATCCAAACGAGACGAAAAAGGGCGTGCGTTGCGCCGGCTAAAGCTCTGTCGTGGCGATGTAGACGGTGTTGGACGCTTCGCGGTTTTGCTGGGGATTGGGGAAGCGTATGATATGCGGTTGCGCGCTTGAGAACACGTCTCTCAATGCGGCGATGAACTCGTCGTCTGGGAGAGCGTTAGACCACAGCCCAAAGACACCACCCGGTCGCAGATGCCCGGCCAGGCGCCGCAGCCCGGCAGCCGCGTAGAAGGCGGCGTTTCCGGGGGCCAGCACCTCGCGGGGTGAGTGATCGATATCGACAAGGATGGCGTGGAAACGCCGGCCGGGTTTCTCAGGATCGAGGCCTGCGGCGTCAGGGTCAAGCATCTCAAAGAAATCGCCGCAAACGAGCCGGCAGCGCGGATCGGCGGTCAACCGCTCACCAAGCGGCAGCAACCCGCGCCGATGCCACTCGATCACCTCGGGAAGCGCATCGACCACGACGAGCGAGCGCACGCGCCGGTCGGCCAGCACCGCGTCGGCGGTGTACCCAAGTCCGAGACCTCCCACGACCACATCGAGTTCAGCCCCAGTCGCGGCGGCCAGACCAAGCCTAGCAAGTTCTACCTCCGCCAGAGTGAAGAGGCTGGACATGAGGAACTCGTCGCCAAGCTTGATCTCATACACGTCGGTTCCGGAGACCGGCTGCCTTCAGCGCCGAAGGCTCAGCGTCCCGATCGGCGTCGGGCGCCAGTCCAGTTCCTCGAAGAGAAGACCCATCTCTCAATCCTCGTCGGCGCACCGTCCGCGTCATACCGGGACGGGCCGATCGCGCGCGCTACATGGCCGGATCGCCTGAACTTCACCCTCACGGGCGAACCGAAGGGCTCTTCTTGTTCCTTGCAAGCTCGAGGAAGCGCGCCCGGACCAGGCGGAACAGCCGCGGGGGAATGAACCCGTAACTGAATACGCCTGGCCGGCCCGGTAGCGGCTGGAGGCCGGCATTCGGCCGCTCGTCGACATTGTGCTCTGAGACGATCACCCAGTTCGGCTCGTCGCCAAGGCCAAGTGCCTGTCGCACCGGCGCCGGGATCGGGATGCCAATTGTGTCCCCGATCGGCGCGGCGTGGGTTATCGGCAAGACGACAACGAACCGGGGCCGCGTCGAGGAGTCGCTCGCCGCGACGAGGCAAGCCGGCCGGTCCTTACCCTGTTCTCGCCCGCGCGCCGCCTCCCGATTCCACAAATAGTCATATCGGATGACGAGACCGGGCTTCGGCTCGGGAAGCGCCACAGGCTGCCGGTCACTTTAACAATTCATCGAGATGCGCGTGCTCGGCATCCATCTCGGCGCGTTCGACGGCATCGATCACGATCGGCAGCGCCTCGTTTGTCCGGTAGGTCCGCTTCGCGGCCGCCGTCAGCCAGTCGTAGTGATCGGCCGACATGAGCACGAGTTCGCGGCGCCCGTGGCGGGTGATCTCGACGGGCTCCCTTTGAGCCCGGCTTTGGAACTCGCCGAGTTTGCGTTGAAACTCAACTGCCGTTGTTTTCGCCACGCGCTGCTCCTGATCCGCATTGTCTGCGTTGTCCGCACTATACGGATATTTGCCGCCGCGTGAAAGCGCCCAACTCGTCCCTTCGGTGTGCGCCCCCCCTTGCCCCGCCTCCCGCACTGCGGCACAAACCGCGGCCATGCTGCAAATCAACGATCTCACCTATCG
>JBDTLN010000257.1:0-4272 GCA_039934795.1 Bauldia sp.
GAGGAATCCGAGCGCGAGGAAAGTCACCACGGCGAGGCCGAGGAGGATCCGGAGCGTCGCCGGCGAGACAGCCAGCACGTTGCCGAAAAGCAGCGCTGTCGCCTGCGCCGCGTTCGATGTGTAGAGGTTGAGGAAGAGGAGGCCGAAGGCGAGCGCCAGGGCAAGGATGATGCCGATGGCGACATCGCGCCCGCTCAGCCGCTCGCCGAGAAGCCCCATGCCGACGCCGGCGGCGAGATTGAAGACGAGCATGCCGGCGAGCGGCGAGATGCCAAACAGCGCCGCTCCGGTCGCGCCGGCAAAGCCGACATGCGAGAGGGCGTGTCCGGCGAAGGTCTGGCCGCGGAGGACAAGGAAGTAACCGACCGTCCCGGCGACGATCGCCACCGCGCCGCTGCCTGCGAATGCCCGCAACATGAAGTCGTAGCTGAACATGGTCAGTGCGAATGCCCGTGGTTATGCGCGTCGCGCTCGACCACGTGTCCGCCGGACATCACGAAGATGCGCCCGCCCGCCCGAACCACCTCGATCGGCGCTCCGTAGAGGGCAGAAAGGATCTCCGGCGTGATCACCTGGTCGACCGCGCCGAGGGCGGCGCGTCCCCGGCCGAGATAGAGGACGCGGTCGATGGCGCCGAGGAGCTGGTTGAGTTCGTGGGCGGTAAACAGGACCGTCAGCCCCAGGCGGCGCGACAGGCCGCGGACGAGATCGACGACGACGTGCTGCTGATGCGGATCGAGGCTGATCAGCGGCTCGTCGAGGAGGAGGATGCGCGGCGTGCCGATCAGCGCTCCGGCGAGCAGCAGGCGCTGGCGCTCGCCGCCGGACATGTCGGCGAGCGGCCGGCCGGCGAGAGAGAGCCCATCGACGAACTCCAGCGCCTGATCGAGCTCGCGCCGCTCATGCGGCCCGATGCGCGGCACGCCCCACCGCTCCCCGTGGATCGACGCAGCCAGAAAATCCCGGCCGGTGAGACGGAGGGCGGGGAGGGCCGCGCGGCTTTGCGGCATATAGCCGATTGCCGGATTGCCGCGCCGCACCGGCCCATCGAGAACGCGAATGGCGCCACTGGTGACCGGGACAAGGCCGAGGATCGACTTCAGCAGCGTGGTCTTGCCGGAGCCGTTCGGGCCGAGCACGCCGATGAACTCGCCTTCCTCGATCGCGAGGCTGACGTCGGAAAGGATCGTCGTCCTGCCAAGCGACAGGGCGACGCCGGAGAGCGCGATGGCGGTCAAGAAGATGGCCCGGCGAGCGCTTTCTCCAGCGCGTCGAGCTGGCTGTCCATCCACTGCGGATAGGTAAGGCCGACGGGCAGGGTCTCCGACACGCCGACGACCGGAACCTTTGCCTCCTGTGCCGCCGCGAGGAGTTGCTCCGTCATCGCGTCGGTAACCTGCCTGTTGTAGATGAGAACCTTGACCTTGTTTCCCCGGATGTCGTCGATCATCTTCGCCACGGCCTTCGCCGACGGCTCGGTCTCATTCATGATCGCGGTCTGGAATTCGCCGTTGCCCATCGTCAGGCCAAGGGCGTCCGCCATGTAGCCGAACACCGGCTCGGTCGCGGTGATCGGCAAGCCGGCGAAGCGGTCGCGCATGTTCTTCACCTTCATCTGCAGGGGGGCAAGCGACGCAACATAGGCCGCCCGCCGGGCCTCGTACCCGGCGGCGCCGTCCGGATCGATTTCGGTCAGCGCCTTGGTGAGGGCATCGGCCACCGCCGGCATGGTCCGCGGGTCGTACCAGACATGCGGGTTGTCGCCTTCCTTCGCGCCGATGAGCGCCGCGGCTTCGATAACGACCCGGCCCTGACGCTCGCTCGCCTCAAGAAGCTGTTTGACCCAATGGTCGTAGTCGGCGCCGTTGAAGAGGACGATCCGGGCATCGGCGATCCCGCGGGCGACAGAGGGGCTCGGCTCGAAGTCGTGCGGATCGACATCCGGGTTGACAAGAACGTTCTCCACCGCAACGCGGTCGCCGCCCACTGCCGCGGCGACTTCGCCGTAGAAATTCTCCGCCGCCACGATCGGGATCGGCTCCGCGGCGACCGACGCAAGGGTGGAAAGCAGCACGCCGGCGAAGGCAGCAACAAACAACCTCGGCATGAATCTTGGTCTCTCTCTCACTCGCAGACGATCCGGAATGTTATAACATTACATTTGTCGCTTCAAGCCGATCTTGCTTGCATCGTCGATTCCGGTCGCAAAACGTGAAGCCGCGCTTATATCTGCCGGGTCGTTTCGCAGGAGGAGAATGCTCGATGCGCCGCGCTGCCCTTGCCGTACTCGTCTTGATGGCCGTCGCCGCGACGCCGGCTATCGCCGACGGTCCCGATCTCATATTCCGCGAGTCGACGACATTTCACTTCGTGACGCCCAACGACAAGCTCGGCGTCTATGGCATCGACGATCCGGCGGTGGAGGGGGTTGCCTGCCACTACACCGTGCCGGAGAGGGGCGGATTGAAGGGTATGATCGGCATCGCCGAAGAGACGTCCGACGTCTCGCTCGCCTGCCGTCAGATCGGCCCGGTCAAGTTCAAGGAAAAGTTCGAGCAGGGCTCGGAGGTTTTCCGCCAGCGCCGTTCCTTCATCTTCAAGAAGATGCAGATCGTCCGGGGCTGCGACGTGAAGCGCAACGTGCTGGTCTATCTCGTCTACACCGACAAGATCGTGGAAGGCAGCCCGAAGAACTCGACCTCGACCGTGCCGATCATGCCGTGGGGAGCCGAGCCACCACCGCGCTGCGCCGACTGGGTGACGGAATAGCCGGGAGGGCGCCGGGCCTACTTCCCGCGCACCAGAGCCGCGTCCGGCCAGCAGGTCGGGGCCTCGCCGCGCTTTTCCTGGACGCGTCCGACGGCAATCCGGGTTTTGAACCCGACCAGCCCGTCGACCTCGCCAACGTCGCTGCCTTGCTTGACGAGCCGTGCCTGCATCGCCTTTACCTCGGCTCGATTGAAGCCGCCCGGCATCTTGCCCCAGTCTGCGGCAAAGCTTGCGCTGCCGCCGAGGCGGTCGGCGAGGTGGCCGATGAAAAGCGCGTAGAGGTCGGAGTTGTTGTAGAGTTTCAAGGTGTAGAAGTTCTGCGAGACCATGAAGGCCGGGCCGAAGCGGCCTGCCGGCATCATCAGGAAAGCCTCGCGGTCGCTGTCGGCGCCGGGGAGGGGCTTGCCGTTGATCTGCGTCACGCCAAGGCCCGCCCAGGCCCGCATCGGCTGCCCCTGTTCGGGACCTTCGAGGGCGCAGGAAACGCTCGCCGGGACGCTGGCCTCGACACCCCAGCCGCGCTCCCGTTTCCAGCCCTGTTTCGCCAGATAGTTGGCTATCGACGCTAGCGTGTCGGGCACGGAATTCCAAATGTCGCGCTTGCCGTCGCCGTCGAAGTCGATGGCATAGAGACGGAATTGCGAGGGGAGGAACTGCGGTTGCCCGACCGCCCCTGCCCAGGACGAGCGCATTTCTGCCGGGGAGATGTCGCCAGCCTCGAGGATCTGAAGCGCCGCGACGATCTCGGGCCGGAACGTTTCCTTTCGCCACCCCATGAAGGCGAGGGTGGCGAGCGAGCGAATGGCCAATCGCGGCAGCTTTGCGGCGCCGAACCCGGTCTCCCGCGCCCAGATCGCAACGAGGATGCCACCCGGCACCCCGAACCGCTTTTCGATTTTCCCGAGAGGGCCGGCCCAAATCTTCAGCTTCTCGCGCCCGGTTCGTGCCAGCGTGGCGAGGTTCTCCTCCCTGAAATAAGCGGCGGGCGCCCGAAACTCGGCTTGGTGCTGAACGTGGATTTGCGCCTCCGTTCCCGGTGGCGCGATTTCCGGAATGTCCCAGTCGAGCGTCACGCCCGCGAAGGCCCGCCCAAACGTCGCCTTCGAGACGCCGGCAGCACTAGCTTCTGGCCAGAGATCGTTTTGCAGCCACGCTGCGAAGGATTTCTCGACCGTCGCCCGACTAACCGCCGCCGCCGCTTCGGTGAGCGGCAACAGCGCCAGAAGCAGGCCGAACAGCCGGAGATGAAGCCGGGCAATCATGGCGCCGTCGTAGCGACGCCGGCCGGCCGCGGCAAGTGCCGCCTTCGACGCTCAGCGTTTGGCGAAGATCGAGTAGGGAACGCTCGCCTCAGCCGGATTGTCGGCGCGAAGGGTGCTGAGCAAGCCCAGCCCGACAACGACGCCTAGCATCAGGAACGCAGCGGCAAAACGTGCCGTCATCTTCAGTACTCCATCGAGCCCCCAAGCCCAGTGGAATGGAAGCGCGCCCGGCCGACTTCAG
>JBDTLN010000258.1:0-4206 GCA_039934795.1 Bauldia sp.
CGCTGGTCGGGGAGTTCCGCGTCCACTACGCCGGCTTCTTCGATCCCGGCTTCGGGCACTCCGAGGCGGGGGGAGCGGGGAGCCGGGCTGTGCTGGAAGTGCGCAGCCACGAGATCCCGTTCATCCTCGAACACGGCCAGATCGTCGGCCGGCTGGTCTTCGAGAAAATGGCCGAGAGGCCGAAGCAGCTTTACGGCCAGGGCATCGGCTCGCACTACCAGGCGCAGGGGCTGAAACTCTCCAAGCATTTCCGCGCGCCCTGAGCGGCGTCAGAGAAGACCGAGCCGCGCCATCACCGCATCGGCCGTCCGCGCGCAGCGGGCGCCGCCAAACGGGAAAGAATCGGTGAGCGCGGCAGCGAGCGTGTCCTCGAGCTGACCGCGGAGGATTCGCCGGGCGCGATGGAGGCGGGTCTTGACCGTCTCGGCACGAATGCCGAGTTGGGCCGCCGTCTCCTCGACGGTCATTTCCTCGATGTCGCGCATGACGAAGACCAGGCGGAACGCCTCCGGCAGCGCGTCGACGGCATGTTCGACGAGACCGCGGATCTCGGTCAGGGCGGCCTCCTTCTCCGGGTTTGCATCGACCATGGCCGGGTGCAGCCTCACAACCTTGTCTTCGCGGCGATTGTCCGCAGCATCGATGGCGGCAAGGCCGACCGACGGCCGCCGGCGGCGCAGGCGATCGAGCGCCTCGTTCAGCGCGATCCGGGTCAGCCAGGTCGACAGGCCCGATTCGCCGCGATAGCCGGCGAGCCCGGAAAAGGCCCGCACATAGGTTTCCTGGACGACATCCTCGGCCTCCGCATCGTCGCGAAGCACGCCGCGAGCGACGCGGTAGAGGCGGCGGTTGTGACGCTGGATGATCGCTGCCACGGCCGCGCGCTCTCCGAGCCTCGCCATGGCGACGAGGTCGCTGTCAGCCAACTTCTCAAGATCAAGCGCTCGGGCGGCAAATCGCGGCATCGTCAACTCCTGCCCTCCGTCCCGTCACGCACGGTGTACCGCTCCACGATGCAGGATGTCCGCCACCGGCGGGAACGCGTGGACGGCGTCGCCATCGTCGACCGCGACCGGCGCCGCTCCGCCGGCTTCGGCGACGACGATCCGGCCGACCATGCCGGCCATCTCGTGCGGGATGCAGAAATAGTCATAGACCCCCGGCTTTGCGAACGTAACGGCGAATGTTTCGCCGGGGAGCAGGTAGTCGGAATTCCAGGGCACTGCTCCCTCAGGGATGCGGAGGGGGTGACCACGATTGTCGGGGTGATAGGCGGTGGTGGTGTGCGAGTTGCCGGCATCGTCGTTCCGCCAGCGAACGGTCGCTCCCGGCCCGACGAGGAAGCCGACGGGATCGAACCAGACATCGGCGCCAACCGCGTCGCCTCGCATCCGGATGTCGATCCCGCCCTCCGCGGTCCATGCCGGCAGGGAGAGGCCGGCGAGGGCAAGCCCGCCGGTCCTCAGGATGTGGCGGCGTGACAGGATCACTTGGCGACGCGCGCTTCGTCGGCCGCCGGCACGTGCCAGAGGACGACGTGGATATGGGGCTTCTCGACGCCGGGATGGCCGGCGTTGAAGTAGATATCCGTATGGTCGACGGCGCCGCCGGGGGCCGGCAGATTGTCGAAAGGCTTCTTGGCCTCGAGATCCTCGATCGGCACCATGTAGATGGTGCTGACGATCTTGCCGTCGCGGTCGTAGGCGAGGAACGGTCCTGCCGGCAGGGTCGCCGGATCGACGTAGAGATCGCCTATCCCCGGCAAGAAGTCCGGCAGCTTGACGAGCTTGCTGACCTTCTGGAACGGGGCCGGCGGCGGGGCGGTCCCGACGCTTTCGGCGGCAAATGCCGCGGTCGCCGCGGCGAGGGTCAGCGCCCCCGCAAAAGCCAATGTTCTCATGGTTCGTCTCCTTGGCGTCCGGGCCAGGGGGTCTTCCCCGCTGTCCGGCGCCTCCATTGGACGGAGGCAGGGACGAAAAGGTTCCCGGCGCCGCGAACTACACAGGACGGCGGCCGAAGCAGGCGTTTCGCCGTTTGCAGTGACGACAATCAGCCAATAACCTTGGCGCGGGTCAGCGAGGAGCGCCGGACCCCAAGCATCGATCAACGCGCACCAAAAGAGGGCGACATGGCACTGAAGAACCGGCTCGGCGGGCACAGCAACAGCTATCACACCTACAGTGTCGAAGAGGCGCTGGAGGGCATCGCGGCGGCCGGTTTCAAGTATGTGGAACTCAGCGCCGTGCGCGGCTGGACCGAGCACGTGCCGCTCGAGGCCGACGCCCGGCAGCTCGGCCATATCCAGCGCATGATGAACCAGCTCGGGCTGATGAGCCTCAGCCTCAGCGGCCACTCGGACCTGACGACCAAGGACGGCCTGAAGGACGGGCTGAAGGCCGTCGATCTCTGCGAGCGCATGGGCATCGCCATCATGAACACCGCCATCGGCGGGCACTACAGCGAGAGCGAGAACGAGGAAGCCTTCATGGGCAACATCCACGAACTCGCCGACTATGCGGCGGCGCGCGAGATCCGGCTTGGCATCGAGATCCACGGCGAGATCACCAAATCCGCGGCCGCCGCCCTTCCGGTATTGAAGCGCATCAACCGCAAGAACGTTCTCATCAACTACGACACCGCCAACGCCGAGTTTTACGGTGGCGTCGACCCGGTCGCCGATCTGAAGAAAGCGCTGCCCAAACTCGTTCACTGTCATCTCAAGGACAAAAAGGGTGAAGGGCGCGTCTGGAATTTCCCGGCGATCGGCAAGGGCCACATCGACTTCAAGGCGGTGCTCAACACCATGCGGAAGGGCGGCTTCACCGGCCCGCTCAGCGTCGAGATCGAGTTTCTCGGCGATCCGTGGCCGTCGCTCGCCGAGGTCAACAAGGCGATGAAGGCTTCGTACAAGAAGCTCGCCTCGCTTGGCCTGTCTTAGGCCTTCGCCATGAAGATCGGAGTGCTCGGCGCCGGGTTCATGGGCGGCACCCATGCCCGCGCCTTCGCCAAGATTCCCGGCGTCGAGGTGGTGGCCATCTCCTCGCGCAATCGCGCCAAGGCGGAGAAGCTCGCCGGCGAAGTCGGGGCGCGGGCGACGACGGTCGACATGGAGATCGTCAACGATCCGTCGATCGACGCGATCAGCAACACGCTGCCTACCCCCCTCCACGCCGAATACACAATCGCGGCGCTGAAGGCCGGCAAGCACGTCATCCTCGAAAAGCCGTTTGCGCTCACCGCCGCAGGCTGCGACGGCATGATCGCGGCGCAAGAGGCGAGCGGCAAGATCCTGCTGCTTGCCCATGTGCTCCGTTTCTGGGGCGACTATGCCGGGCTCGTCGAATTCGTCGAAAGCGGCGCCATCGGCAAGCCGCTCTCGGCGGTCGCAACCCGCCTGTCGCAATTGCCCGGCTGGGCCGACTGGTTCCTCGATCCGGCCCTCTCCGGCGGCGCGGTGCTCGACCTCTGCGTCCATGATTTCGACGCGGTCAACTGGGTTCTCGGCGTGCCGAAGACGGTTTATGCGCGGGGTCTGGAACACAGTCCGGGCCTGTGGAACCACATCCACGCGACGCTCGACTATGGCGGCGCCGAGGCTTTTGTCGAAGGCAGCGAGTTCATGCCGAAGGACTATCCCTTCACCTGCGGCCTCAAGGTGCTGTGCGAGGGCGGGATCGTCGAGTTCCAGTTTCGCGCCGGCGGCGTCAGCGTCGAAATGGGCGGCGGCAGTTCGCTCATGGTCTATGAGCCGGGCAAGAGCTGGAAGCTCGAACCGAAACCGGGCGATGCCTACCAGAACCAGGCCGACTATTTCGTCGACTGCGTGCGCGGGGTGCGTCTGCCGACGCTCGGCACGGCGGAGCAAGCGCGCCTTGCGGTTGCGACCTGCGACGCGGCGCGGCAGTCGCTGGAGACCGGCGCGGTGGTGAAGGTTTGACGAGGGGCCGCGGGTTTTTCGCATCGCATCCGCCCCACCCAAGACCGTCATCCCCGCGGAAGCGGGGACCCAGTAGCCATTGCCGGTGAAGCGTTGCACGGTGGTGCGACTGGGCCTTGTGCGGGCGTTGGCGAGCATGACGCTGGCCGCCTCGCTTACTGGGTCCCCGCTTGCGCGCGGATGACGGTTGGGGTGGGTGACAGCGGAGGGCTGGTCGCAAGCGCTGCATCACACACGGCTTCTCCTTCTCGCCAGCGTTGCCGCTCCGA
>JBDTLN010000259.1:0-4191 GCA_039934795.1 Bauldia sp.
ACATCATCGTCGTGGTCGTATCGCCGACCACGCTGCCGGCACCGCCGGCGTTGGCCGCCGCAACGATTGCCGCGATGTAGCCAATATGAACCCTGCCCTTGTAGACATGGCGCGCGACCGTGGCGCCGATCAACGCGCTGGCGATGTTGTCGAGGAAACCCGACACGACGAACACCAGGACGAGGAGCGCAACGCCGCCCCGCCATCCGTCGGGCAGCCAATCGGGGGCGAGATCCGGCAGGCCGCTCTGTTCAAAATGCCGGGAGAGAACGGCAAAGCCGGTCAGGAGCAGAGCGAGATTGGCGACAATCACCCACTCGTGCCGGGCGTGACTGGCGAGACCTTCGAGGCCTGCACCGTCCGCGAAACCCGTGAAAAGGAACTTGTAGGCAACAATCAATGCGAGCCCGCTCACGGAGACCATGAGCGTGCGATGGTGGAATAGCGCCACGCCGAGCAGCGTCGCGGCAAACAGCACGAACTCCAGCGGCGCGCCGAGGAGGACCAGACCCGCCAGATGATTGTCCACCGTCTCTCAGTTCCCCGATTTGCGGTCTAGCTTTTCCGCGCGCCCCTCAGCACCAGCCATCCGCCGACCGCCGACAGGAGCGACCCTGCCAGCACGCCGACCTTGGTCGCCTGGTTTAGCTCCGGCGTATCGAACGCGAGGAGCCCGATGAACAGGCTCACGGTGAACCCGATTCCACAGAGGATGGCAACGCCGTAGATGTGACGCCACCCGGCGCCGTCCGGCAACGCGGCAATGCCGAGGCGCACCGCCACCCAGACGCCGCCGAAGACACCTATCTGCTTGCCGACGAAAAGGCCGAGCGCGATTCCAAGCGTCACCGGATGCAACAGTGCCTCGCCGCTGACACCGCCGAGCGCCACCCCGGCGTTCGCGAGCGCGAACACCGGCAGAACCAGAAACGTGACCCATGGCTGAAGCGCGTGTTCAAGAACTCGCAGCGGCGATTTCGATCCGTCGCGCTCGATGGGGATCGTCATCGCCAGTACGACGCCGGCGATCGTCGCGTGGACGCCCGACTTGAGGACGAGGTACCAGAGGATGAGGCCGAACAGGAGGTAGGGCCAGAGCACCTTGACGCGAGCGAGGTTGAGCGCCGACAGGACGACGACCATCAGGACGGCAAGGCCGATCACTACCGGAGAAAGGCCGGTCGAATAGAAGAGGGCGATAATGACGATTGCTCCGAGATCGTCGATGATCGCGAGCGCCGTCAGGAATACCTTCAGGGACGCGGGGACACGCGACCCGAGCAGGGCTAGCACACCCAGCGAGAAGGCAATGTCGGTCGCCACCGGGATCGCCCATCCGCGCAAACCTTCCACCGATCCGGTGTTGATCGCAATGAAGACGAGCGCCGGCACGACCATGCCGCCGATCGCCGCGAATCCCGGCAATACCCGCGACGCGGGGGTCGACAATTCGCCCTCCACCAGCTCGCGCTTGATCTCCAGCCCGACCAGCAGAAAGAAGACAGCCATCAGCGCATCGTTGATCCAGTGAAGGATGCTGAGGCCGAAGACGTATGTCTTGAGGGTGTCGAAATAGAGCGGCGCCGCGGGCGAATTGGCCCACAGCAAGGCGATCACGGCGCTTGCCATCAGGACGAGGCCGCCGCCGATTTCGCTCTTGAGGACAGGCTTCAGGAAATACATCGCCCGCCCCGAGTGCCATTGTTGCGGCCGAGTTTCAACCCCGGAGCAGCATCCCCAAAAAGCGAAAACGCCGCGGAATCCGCGGCGCTTCGTGCGCAACGCTCATGTGGAAAATGGTGATTGGCGACTAGTGAACTGATTCGCTTTTCAGTTTCTCGATCTCGTCCTTCAGCACCAGCTTTCGCCGCTTGAGCTCCGTCAACGTCAACGGATCCATACTGGGATGGTGAAGCGCGTCGTCGATCTCCTCTTCCAGCGCCTGGTGACGACGCTCAAGCTCGGCAAGGTGCGATTCCATATTCATCAGCAAGGCCTCCCTCGTTAATAACTAGGGCGTTGAGATTGTGCCACGGACCAAAAAGCGTGTCGAACCGGCAACGCGGTTTGTGCAACGCACAATGGTGATTTTCCACGGTCTTCGCAGGCACCATTCTGATCTGTTGAGGTCACCGCCATCTTTCAAGGGTAAAAGGGCAAAGCCGCGCTCGGGCGATGGCCAAGCCGCGGCCGTTCCGTGATAGCTTTGTGCGGGCGGCGGCGGGCCGCCAGACCAAGGGCGAGGCCGCGCCGGCATGGCTTCCGGGAGAATATCCAGGGATGAGGAAGAAGAGCTTCGGCGGGAGCTTCTGGCCCTCAGCCAGGAGCACCGCGACCTCGACCTTGCCATCGTGGCCATGGTTGATTCGGGCAAGATGGACACCATCCGCATCCAGCGCCTGAAGAAACGGAAACTGGTCCTCAAGGACAGGATTGCCTCGCTCGAGGACCGCCTCCTCCCCGACATCATTGCCTGATTCGGCGTCGGCCGGATCCCCACGGCCGCCGCCCGCCTTGCGGCCCGCTGGCCGCCCGTGATAATCCCCGCCCCTCACCCAGCCGGAGCCAGATCGTTCGCCATGGTGGATCATCCGCCCCCCGTTGCCATTCTGATGGGCAGCCAGTCGGATTGGGCAACCTTGCGGCATGCCGCCGAGACGCTCGACGCGCTCGGCATCGCCCATGACGACCGCATCGTCTCGGCGCACCGCACGCCAGACCGGCTCGTCACCTTTGCCAAGGGCGCCAGACTTGCCGGGTTCAAGGTGATCATCGCCGGCGCCGGCGGCGCGGCGCATCTTCCCGGCATGGTCGCCGCCATGACGCCGCTGCCGGTGTTCGGCGTTCCGGTCGAATCGAAGGCGCTTGGCGGCCAGGACAGCCTCCTCTCCATCGTCCAGATGCCGGCGGGGATTCCGGTCGGCACGCTCGCCATCGGCCGTGCGGGCGCCATCAACGCCGCCCTGCTCGCCGCCGCGGTGCTTGCCCTTTCGGACGAGGCCATCGCCAGCCGCCTCGACGGCTGGCGCAATAACCAGTCGTCCAGCGTCGACGAGCGCCCCAGCAACGATGAATGACGCCGCGCCGGTCCGGCCGGGCATGACCATCGGCGTTCTCGGCGGCGGCCAGCTCGGCCGCATGCTGGCGACGGCAGCGGCCGATCTCGGCTTCTCCACGCACATCTACTGCCCGGACCGCGACAGCCCGGCCTTTGCCGTCGCCGCGTCGCGAACCATCGCCCCATACGACGACGAGGCGGCGCTCGCCGCCTTTGCCGAGAGCGTCGCGATCGTCACCTATGAATTCGAGAATGTTCCCGCCGCTACCGCCGAGTTCCTCTCGGATCGGGTCGCGGTCTTCCCCGCCGCCAACGCGCTGGAGGTGGCGCAGGACCGGCTCGCCGAGAAAGAGCTGATGCTGGCGCTCGGCATTCCCGTGGCGCCCTTTGCCGCCGTCGACACGCAAAAGGACATCTACTCGGCGCTGGCCAAGGCCGGCCGGCCGGCGGTGCTCAAGACCCGGCGCCTTGGCTATGACGGCAAGGGCCAGGCGCTGATCCGCACCGGCGACGATCCGCTCAATGCCTGGCGCGCCATGGGCGAGGCGCCGGCGATCATGGAGTCGTTCGTCAATTTCGAGCGCGAGATTTCGGTGATCCTAGCCCGCGGCCGCAATGGCGAGATGCGCGCCTACGACGTCGGCGAGAACCGGCACGTCGGCGGCATCCTCGACGAGACCATCGTTCCGGCGCCGATCCCGGCCGACCTCGCCCGTCAGGCCGTCGGCATCGCCGAGCGCATCGCCGGCGCGCTCGACTATGTCGGCATCCTCGCCGTGGAGATGTTCGTCGCCGGCGAGGCCGACAACCGGCGCCTCCTCGTCAACGAGATCGCGCCGCGGGTCCACAATTCCGGGCACTGGACGCAGGACGCCGCCATCACCTCGCAGTTCGAGCAGCACATCCGGGCGATCGCCGGCTGGCCGCTCGGCGACACGACCCGCCATTCCGACGTGGTGATGACCAATCTCATCGGCGACGAGGCAGGCGCTTTTGCCCAGCTCGCCGCCGAGCCGGGCGCCTGCGTGCACATCTACGGCAAGACCGAAGCGCGGCGCGGCCGCAAGATGGGACATGTCAACCGGCTGAAGCCGCGAAAGGCGTGAGGGAATCGCAAAATGCCCCCGATCCCG
>JBDTLN010000260.1:0-4134 GCA_039934795.1 Bauldia sp.
GTCGCGCGGGAGATGATGCATCGCTTCCGCCTTTGGGACGTGGCAACCACGAACGGCATCGACGTGCTGGTGGCGAATTCGCGTTTCATCGCCAAGCGCATCTGGAAGGTCTATCGCCGCGAGGCCGAAGTCGTCTATCCGCCCGTCGCCACGGCCGAGTTCGATGTTCCGCGCCGCGGGTCGGATCATTTCGTTACGGCCGGACGCGTGGTCGGTTACAAGCGCGTCGACCTCATTTGCGAGGCTTTTGCGCGCCGACCAGACCTCAAGCTTGTCGTGATCGGCGAAGGGCCGGAGCTTCGGCGGGTCAAGTCCATCGCTCCGAAGAACGTCACGTTCACCGGCCGCTTACCGCGCCCGGAGATGCTCGACATCTACGCCAACTCCCGCGCCTTCATCCATGCCGCGGTCGAGGATTTCGGCATCGCGCCCGTCGAAGCTCAGGCTGCCGGCTTGCCAGTCATCGGCCTTGGCCAAGGTGGCATACTCGAGACGGTCATTGAGCGGGGCGACAGTCGCGCGGCGACCGGCGTCCATTTCGCAGAGCAGACCGTCGACAGCCTGCTTGCCGGCCTCGCGGCCTTCGAGCGGCAAGGGGACGCAATCGATCCCGAGGCGTGCCGCCGCAATGCGCGCCGGTTTGACGAGTCGATATTCCGTCGCCGCATGTCGGCGATTCTCGATCAGGCCTTGGCGAGAAAAGACGACCATTTCGAAGGGTTCGCCGGCGAACGTGTTGCCGCCGAATGAACACGTCACCGCGCCTTAGCGCACACGGAAAGGTTCGATGAAACTGAAGGTAACCATCGTCAACGTAGCTCTGCGCGGCACGAGTATCGTCGCCAAGCTCATGCTGACGATTATGGTCGGCCGGCTGATGGGCCTGACGGACCTTGGCCTCTACGGCCTCATATCGGCAGGCACGATCCTGGTGCCCGCGGTCGCTTCACTCGGCCTGATGAGCCTTGTCGGACGCGAACTAGTCCGCCAGACACCGGCCGAGTTGATTTTCAATCTGAAACACTACGGACCGGTCGTCGCACTCTTCTATCTCCTCGCCATCCCGCTCGGTTTTCTTGTCGCGACGCGGCTCGGCTACCCGCCCGTGTTGGCCTTGCTGACAGTCGCCGTTATCGCGCTGGAACATGTCAGCGGCGACGCCATAACAATTCTCAACAATCGTACCCGATACCTCCTCGCCAACGTCATCCTCTTCATCAAGTCCGGCGCCTGGATGATCGTGTTCGTCGCCATCGCCCTGCTGTGGCCGGCGGCAGGCATGGCGACCCTGGACCACCTTCTCGTCTTCTGGTCGCTCGCCTGCGGACTCGCGATCCTGGTGTTTCTTTTCGCGACCCGATCATGGCCATGGCTGGGCGTCCTGCCGACTCGCCTCAGCCTTGACTGGTACCGGCGTCGTTCGCGCAACGCGGCGCTCCTGCTCGTCAACGACATCAGCAACAACGTCGCGCTGTACGTGGACCGCTACATCCTAGTGCTGTTCCTCGGCCTCGAGGCGTCGGGCATCTACTTCTTCTTCTGGTCGGCAACGAACGCCGCTTTCAACGTGGTCCAGACCGGGGTCGTCTGGGCTCATCGCGGCCACATGATCAAGGCGCACGGTCAGTCCGACGAAGCAACCTTCGCCGCGAGCCTCCGCTCGCTCATTCGGGAAAGCGCATCGATTACCCTGGCATTGTCCGCCGGGCTGCTCATCGTCTTCCCGTTTGTCGTCGGCCTCCTCGACCAGGCAGGTACGGGGCAATACCCCCTGCTCCTGTGGCTGCTGGTGGCCGGCCTCGCCTTGCGCGTCGCCGTCGATATTGCCGGGCAGGCTCTATACACCCGGGGCCTCGACGAACTGCTGGTCTCCACCAGCTTCGCCATGTTGCCGCTGTCCGTCGCGCTCAACGTGGCGCTGACACCGCTTCTCGGCATTTACGGCGCGGCCGTGGCCTGGATCGTCAACTGCGGATTGATCATCGCGGTCCGGACTATCTTCTTCGACGCGCGCGCACCGCGACCGACCGGCCTCACGCCATGATCGTCGCCAACACCCGCATCCTTCACGCACCCCTCACCGGCGTGCAGCGCTACGCTTCGGAGCTCCTCGCCCGCCTGCCGCTGGTGTGCAGCGTCTCGCCTGCCGGCTGGGTCAAGTCGGCCGCAGGGCACTTTTGGGAACAGACGGTCCTGCCGCTGAAGGTCAATGGCGATCTCCTCTGGAGCCCGGCCGGCGCGGGGCCTCTTTCGGTCAAGCGCCAAGTCGTCACGGTCCACGACCTTGCCACGATCGACTGCCCCGAGGACTACGCGCCCGCCTATCGCTCTTACTATCGGTGGCTCCTGCCCCGATTGTTGCCGCGTGTTGCTGCGATCCTCACTGTCTCGGAATTCTCCCGCCAGCGCATCGTCGAGACGTTCGCAATCCCGGAAAAGCGCGTCCACGCCGTGCCCAACGGCATCGACCACGAACATTTCTATCCGCGACCGCTCCCCGAGATCGCCACGCTGCGCCAACGGCTCGATCTCCCGGCGCGCTACATTCTCTATCTCGGCACAATCTCGGTGCGGAAGAATTTGGCTTGCCTCCTCGATGCATGGCAGATCGCGCAACGCGAGGTCGAGGAAGACATCTCCCTGGTCATCGCCGGTGCCGGCGGAGCGTCGCGGGTATTCGGAGCGACCACGCTGCCTGACCTGCCGCCGCGAACTCTTCGTATCGGCCGCGTTCCAGGGAACGACTTGCCTGCGCTCCTCAGCGGCGCGACGGCCTTCGTTTTCCCGTCCCTCTACGAGGGCTTCGGCCTGCCCCCGCTCGAAGCCATGGCGTGCGGCACCCCGACGATTGTTAGCAACGCGAGCTCGCTGCCCGAGGTGGTCGGCGACGCGGCTTTACTTTTCAGTCCGAGGAAGAAGGACGAACTGGCCGAACGGCTTGCCGAACTTCTCAATTCAACGACCCTGCAGGAACTTTACCGGCAGCGTGGCCTGCGTCGTGCCGGCGCCTTCCAATGGGACGCAGCGGCTGGGAGGACGTGGGATGTACTCGCCGCGCATTAGTCCCCCGCATCGGCGGCCGCCGCCCGTGCCGCGGGAAGTCTGGTGGCTGTCGCCAACCAGAGTGACGCTTTATTTCATTCTGCCCGTCTTCGTCGCCTGCGCCACCATGGAGGAGTCGTTCTATTGGCAATTCGGCATCCGCCAGCGATACCTCGATGGGTGGACCGTCTTCCTTGGCACCGCTTGTCTGCTGGCCTTCGCGCTCGGCTCGCTCCTTACGGAGCACGGCGGCAAGCGAGCCGCCCCGCCCGAGACGGAAGTCGGACACCTCGATCCCCAAACACTCGGTCGCTGCGTCCTCCTGCTTTACGGCTTGACGTTCGTTGGCTACGTCCTCCTGCTCTCGCCGATCCTGCAACACCTCGATCTTCTCGCGGATCATTGGCGCGGGTCGGATCGCGCCCAGTACCTGCTGCGGAACTATCTGGTCGAACAGAAGTCCGTCGGCGCCTCGCTGGTCAGCCTTCAGGCCTTTGCCGTTGTGCTGACCTTCGCCTGGACCATTCTGACCCCCGAAAAGGCAATTCCGCGCGCACTCCTTTTCTTGGCGGGCGCGCTGGGAGCCATCTGCATTTTTCGCGCCTGGGTCTGGTCCGAAAGACTGGCGATCATCGAGATCGTCCTGCCGGTTCTGGTGATCCACGTCGGCCGTGTGATGAGGCACAAGGGAATCCTGGTGAAGAGCGGCCCGCTTCTCGGGATCATCGCCCTGGCCTTCCTTTTCGGCATCGGCGAATACTTCCGCTCGTGGCAGATCTACCAGCATCAGGGCTACTCGCTCGGACAGTTCATGGCGGCGCGCTTGTTCGGCTACTACGCCACCGCGCTCAATAACGGAGCGGCCGCGGTGGTACTGCAGCCGACATCCTACAGGCCGGTTGCGACGGCTCTCTTTCTCGACAACCTGCCCGTCTTCAAGAGCGACCCTTACGCCCTGAGCTACGATCAGAGCTGGCGGATATTCCTGTCGCGCTACGCCAACCCCGAGTTCAACAATGGCAGCGGCATTTTTGCGCCAATACTCGACTATGGCGCGGCGCTTGGCGTTCTTGTCTGGTTCGGGCTCGGGCT
>JBDTLN010000261.1:0-4125 GCA_039934795.1 Bauldia sp.
ATGCATCTTCGAGGAGATCTCGACGACGCATCAGAACAACGATTCATTTTACGAAGACCCCGCCATCGCCCGGCTCGAGCGCGCCCAGCGCAAGACCGCGGTGGACAGCTGGCTCACCTATTTCCGTGGCCGCCACTAGCGGCCGGCGCGCTCCGGCGTGGGGCGTGGGAAACGGCGGACGCGATGTTTAGGGGCAAGCGCGTGCTTGCCGTCGTGCCGGCGCGGGGCGGCAGCAAGGGCATCCCGCTGAAGAACCTCCGCACCGTCGGCGGCGTCTCGCTCGTCGCCCGCGCCGGGCACGCGACAGAGGCGCTTGGCTGGATCGACCGGGCGGTTGTCTCGACTGACCACCATGGAATCGCGGCCGCCGCCGAGGCGGCAGGGCTCGGCGCGCCGTTCCGCCGGCCTGAGAGCCTTTCGGGATCGCTGATCGGCGACTGGGATGTGCTGAACCATGCGCTCGAAACGCTGGAGGCCATGGATGCCGTGGTCTACGACGTGATCCTGATGCTCCAGCCGACCTCCCCCACCCGCGCGCCTGACGATGTCGAGCGCACGATCGGGACCCTGCTCGATGGCGGCTTCGACGCCGTGTGGACGGTCAGCGAAACCGACAGCAAGGGTCATCCGCTGAAGCAACTGACCGTGCAGCCTGATCGGTCGCTCGACTATTACGACCCGGCCGGCGCGGCCATCGTCGCCCGCCAGCAATTGAAGCCGGTCTATCACCGGAACGGCATTGCCTACGCCTTTACACGCGAGTGCATCGCCGGGCAGAAAACCATTCGCGGCCGGAAGCTCGGCGCCGTGGTGATCGACCGCCCGGTCGCCAATATCGATACCGAACTCGACCTCGAATGGTGCGAGTTTCTCCTTGCCCGGGACGAGCAACGCTAGGGCGTGTCGCTCTCGCTCCAGTAGTCCGCGAGCCATGGCGCAGGCCGGGTCCAGTGCCGCCACCTGCCGTGATAGCCGACAATCGCCTCTTCGAGGCTCGGTCGGCCATGGAAGCAAAGGACGCGCGTCCCCGACGGCAGGCGTGGCCGGAGCAGGAAATTGAGCGGCGGCGACGGGATGGAATCGCGCTTGAAGCTGGCGATCCACGGGGATGGAAAATAGGCAAAGTCGCCATGCGCCAACGCGGTCGACGAGGTGTATTTCTGCTCGGATGCTTTTGAGCGGCGCGCCGCGCCGAGCGGATCGGCGGCGAAATCATCGTAAAGGTAACCGTGCAACGCCGGGTCGAAGCGGAACACCGAGCCGTGTCCGCCGGGGCGGCCACGCCGCTTCTCCAGCCAGTCGTGACGCATGCAGACCTTGCCGGGCTCGTGGTCGAAGAGGTCGTCGAGCGGCCCGGTAATGGCCACATCGATGTCGAAGCCGAGGATGGGGCCGGACATTTCGGCGAGGCCGGGCTTGAAGAGGCTCACTTTCCGCCAGGCGCCGCGCCGGCCCGGGGCGTTCATCAGCTGAACCAGTTGATCCTCGAACGGCTCGACCGGCAGCGGCCGGAGCTCGACGCCTTCGGCGATGCCCTCGGGCCTGTCCGTGAAGCAGACGAAGCGAAACGGCCGGCTGAGATACCGCCGGACACCGAAATAGAGCTGGCTGACATAGTAGGAGGGGTATTTGTCGCCCCACTTGATGCAGACGACGTTGGCGACCGTCATGGCCACCGATTCTTCGGCTCAGTCGCCGGCGAAGGTGTAGCCGAAGCGATCGATCTCCCGCCGGTACCATCCGGCGACGAGCGCTTGCGAAGCCGGGCTGTAGAGCTGTCGATAGTCATGGTCCCGCGGACGTTCGGAGGCGCGTGCATTGGTCAGCGCAGCTTTCTCCAATGGTATGCCGACCCGGTTCAGAAACACGCGAAAATCTTCAGCAAGATTCTCGTAGCGGATGACCAGGTCGGCGCAAACCGTCTCATTGATCGTATAGATCGACCAGTTGTTCAGCCGGTTATAGTGAAAAAAATTGTAGAGTGGCGAGCGCATGTCACGGTCGAAGCTGGCGAGCCTGAAGCCGCTCTTCTCGCGGTGGCGGTGCGCGTAGAGCGAGACCTGCCGGTCCCACGGATTGCGCTCGCTGGTGACCACCAGATAGTCGTCGAAAAGTTTCGGCCCGATGAAAGCCCTGACATCCTTTGCCCGGGCATGGCGGTGAAGCCCGATCAGGCCTGGCAGCAGCCTGCGCCGTCCCGTGGCGCGCGCCTCGAAGGAGAAGCCGTCGAGGCTGCCATGCTCACGCAGCAGCCGGGCGCGGGTTTTCTGGTCCGCCGGCAGCAAAGTGTCGGTTTCACGGACGATCGCCCGCAACGCCCTCAGGATGCTCGTGCTTGCGGTCTTCTCGGTTTTCAGAAAAATGAAGCGATAGCGATGGGAAATGAGCATCCGACGCGCCGGACTATTGGGAAAGGGCCGTACTGGTACACGATTCAGGCGAGGCGACAACCGCGGGCGGCGGGGCTTTGGCGTCCGGCGCGCCATACCTATGTATAGGCCGGTGCCGGTGCGGGACGCCTTGCTGCACCCGCATCCCCGGCGTCATGATCGTGTCGCACGATTCGGCGCACAAACTGGCGGGAAAGGCCGGGTTCCGGGGCTTGCGCCGCCTACCGGCGCTCTCCTAGACTCGCTACCGGGCTTGAGGAAGAAAGCATCGCAATGCACGCCAAGGTGATCATCGTCGGGTCCGGCCCCGCCGGCTACACGGCCGCCATCTATGCCGCCCGCGCCATGCTGGAGCCGGTGCTGATCGCCGGCATCGACATGGGCGGACAGCTCACCATCACCACGGACGTCGAAAACTATCCGGGCTTCGCCGAGGTGATCCAGGGGCCCTGGCTCATGGAGCAGATGCGCGAGCAGGCCGAGAAGGTGGGCACGCACATCGTTCGCGACCACATCACGTCGGTCGACCTGTCGCATCGGCCGTTCAGGCTCGCCGGCGACAGCGGGGAGGTCTATGCCTGCGACACGCTGATTGTCGCCACCGGCGCCAAGGCCAAGTGGCTCAACCTCGCGTCCGAGCAGATGTTCAAGGGCTTCGGCGTCTCGGCTTGCGCCACCTGCGACGGCTTCTTCTATCGCAACCGCGAAGTGGCGGTGATCGGCGGCGGCAATACTGCGGTCGAGGAGGCCCTGTTTCTCACCAACTTCGCCACCAAGGTGACGGTCATTCACCGCCGCGATTCCTTCCGCGCCGAGAAGATCCTGCAGAACCGGCTGTTCGCCCATCCGAAGGTCGAGGTGGTGTGGGACACCGTCGTCGACGATGTGCTCGGCACCACCGGCAAGCCACTCTCGGTGACCGGCCTGAAGCTCCGCAATATCAAGACCGGCCGGTCGAGCGAACTGCGCGCCGACGGCGTGTTCGTGGCGATCGGCCATGCCCCCTCCGTCGAGCTTGTCGGCGAACAGCTGAAGATGAAGCCGAGCGGCTATATCTGGACCCAGCCGAATTCGACGGCGACCAGCGTTCCGGGTGTCTTCGCCGCCGGTGACGTCACCGACGAGATATTCCGTCAGGCGGTGACCGCCGCCGGCCAGGGCTGCATGGCGGCGCTGGAAGCCCAGAAGTTCCTCGCCGAGTCGCACGACTTGGCCGAAGCGGCGGAATAAGCGGCCCGGGATGGATTGGGACAAGCTCAGGATTTTTCACGCCGCCGCCCAGGCCGGCTCGTTCACCCATGCCGGCGAGACGCTCAACATGAGCCAGTCGGCGGTGAGCCGGCAGGTCAGCGCCCTTGAGCAGGACCTCGGCGTTTCCCTGTTTCACCGCCACGCGCGGGGCCTGATCCTGACCGAACAGGGCGAACACCTCTTCACCGCTGCCAACGAGGTACTGGTCAAGCTCGAGGCGGTGCGCTCGACCCTCACCGAATCGAGCGAGAAGCCGAGCGGCACGCTCCGCGTCACCACCACCATTGGCCTTGGCTCGACCTGGTTGACCGAGCGCATCCACGAGTTCCTCGAACTCTACCCGAGCGTCAACCTTCGCCTCATCCTCGACGACGGCGAACTCGACCTCGCCATGCGCCAGGCCGACGTGGCGCTGCGCCTCCGCCAGCCGGTCCAGCCGGACCTCATCCAGCGCAAGCTCTTCACGGTGCACTATCACGTCTTC
>JBDTLN010000262.1:0-4110 GCA_039934795.1 Bauldia sp.
CATGTCGAAATCGAAGCGGTCGACGCGCAAGGTGATTTTGTCAGCGTCGCCACATGGTGCGGGCCATGATGCCGCCGCCAATGAGGATGAGGATGATCGGCCAGAAGGCGCCCCAGTCGATGCCGAGGAAGAGGGCTACCGCCATCACCACGAAGAGGACGCCGGCCACCGCCGGGCCGATCACGGCGCCGGTGAGCTGGCCGCCATTCGCCTCGTAGGTTCGCCGGGCCGCCATCAGCGAGCCGACGGCGGGGATGAGGATGAAGGCCGCCCACCAGTTCTTCGGCATCTGCCAGCCGAAATTCTGGAGAAGGAAGATGACGCCGATAACGATGAGGATGACGCCGCCGATCCACGGCCCGCCCCAGCCGTGTCCATGCCGCTCGCCGCCCTCTCGATCCCGCTCGTTGCGCCAGTCGCCGGGGCCCGGGCTGTTGTCAGTCATGCGCCGCCTCTCCGCGAAAGCCGGCAGTCTACCACCATCCGGCGGGCGACCGCCTACTTTACGTCCGCCGCGACCTTCATCGAGACGATCTTGTCGGGGTCACGTACCGGCTCGCCGCGCTTGATCTTGTCGATAGCCTCCATGCCCTCGATGACCTCGCCCCAGACGGTGTACTGGTTGTTGAGAAACGGCGCGTCGGCGAAGCAGATGAAGAACTGGCTGTCCGCCGAATCGGGGCTCGCCGCGCGCGCCATGGACGCCGTGCCGCGCTTATGCGGCTCGCGGCTGAACTCGGCCTTCAGCTTTTTGCCGGAGCCACCGGAGCCGGTGCCGGTCGGGTCGCCGGTCTGGGCCATGAAGCCGTCGATGACGCGGTGAAAGACGATCCCGTCATAGAAGCCCTGGCGGGCAAGCTCCTTGATGCGCGCCACGTGGTCGGGCGCCAGGTCAGGGCGCAGCTTGATCACCGTCCGCCCCTTCGAGGTTTCGAGGACGAGGGTGTTCTCAGGGTCCTTGATGGCTTCGGCCATGTTTCTTGTCCTTCTCGTTTCTACTTTGAGTCGGCGGCGACTTGCAGCTTGATCAGCTTGTCGGGTCCGTCGACGATGCCGTTGTCGCCGTCGCCCTTCTTCAGCGCATCGACGAATTCCATGCCGCTGACCACCTCGCCCCACACCGTGTACTGGCCGTTCAACGGCGAGGCGTCGGCGAAGCAGATGAAGAATTGCGAGTTCGCCGAGTCGGGATCGTTGGAGCGGGCCATGCCGACCGTGCCGCGCACGAACGGCGTGTCGGTGAACTCGGCCTTGATGTCTGCGAGGTCCGAGCCGCCCGTGCCGGTGCCGGTGGGATCGCCGCCCTGCGCCATGAAGCCGTCGATGACGCGGTGAAACGGCGTGCCGTCGTAAAAGCCCTTGCGGGCCAGCGCCTTGATCTGGGCGACATGGTTCGGCGCGAGATCAGGCCGCAGCTTGATGACGACCCGCCCGGCGGGCACGTCCATGTAGAGGGTGTTCTCAGGGTCGAGGGTCGCGGCTCCAGCCGTGCTGGCGGCAAAGGAGACAAGAAGGGCGGCCAACAGGCTCGCGAATAGGCGCATTGCAATCTCCGGGGATGGATGGTTGGGCGGTGTCGGCCGAGGTCAGTCAGGTCTTGAATTTCTGCTTGAGCTTGCCGGCCACGGTTGGGGGAACAAAGGACGTCACGTCGCCGCCGAGCGCGGCGATTTGCCGGACAAGCGTGGCGGTGATGTGGCGCGAAGCCGGCGAGGCCGGCAGGAATACCGTGCGGATCTCCGGCGCCATCGCTCCGTTCATCCCGGCCATCTGCATCTCGTAGTCGAAATCGGCTCCGTCGCGGAGCCCGCGAACGAGGATCGTCGCGCCGGCGGCCTTGGCGGCATCGACCACCAGCCCGTCGAATGTGACCACCGACACACGTCCCGCGGCGCCCCTGCCGGCGGCCCTGGCCATGGCAAGGACCATCGCCTCGCGCTCCTTCAGGCTGAAGAGCGGAGCCTTGCCCGGATGGATGCCGATCGCCACAACCACCTTGTCGGACAGGGCCAGAGCGCCCGCCAGGATATCAGCATGGCCGTTGGTGACCGGGTCGAAAGTACCCGGATAGAGCGCGATTCTGGCCATGTCTCTCGTCTTCTGGCGAAGCGAGGCGGTTCTAACCCGCATGGCGCGTGCGGGCAAGGAAAACCCGGCCTGACGACGCTGATCCGTGGGACGCGGCCTCCGGCAAAGTGGATTGGCATGATGAAACCGCTACCACACCCGGCGCTTACCTGCGCCGATCCCGGAACAACTCGCCCATGCCGGCGTTAATGCTTGTGACGCCCATCACTGCAAAGGCGGGCGAAGGCGACTAACTCACCGCCAACTTGATTTGGGCGAGAGCGCCCGGGCCGACACAAGCAGCCCAAGGAATTCAGGGTTCCGAGATGACAAAGTTTCGCTCCGCAATGCTGACGACCGCCTTTGCCGTGGTTGTCGCCGCCGCCCTTACCGGCTCGTCGCTGCGCGGCGAGACCCATGAGGTGAATGTTGCCGAGACCTGCGCCCGCGCCGCCTGGCCGGAAATTCCGGCGGGCTGCCTTGAGGGCGGTCCCGGCCAAAGGTTCGCTTCGTGACAGCCAACATGCCGGCAATCGACGCGGCCATGGAAGCCCGCTTCGAGACCGCCTTCAACTAACCGCGAAGGCGCCACGATTTCGCCGCGACGCTGAACCGCAGATAAATGGCCCGCACTGGAACCGTTCAGGCAGAACAGCGTTAAGTGGCACAAGAGTTAAAGCGTTGTCGTCAAGACAAACGGAATATTCGAAGGAGAAATGCGATGACATCCTGGATCCACTCCGCAGTCCTCGCCACCAGCCTTGCCGCCACCGTCGCGATCGGCTTCGCCAGCGCCGCGATCTACGCCGAAGCGCCGTCCGCCCCCGCGGTCAAGTCCGACCGCCTGCCGGTCGTTGCCGACAGCGGCAGTTTTCTCACGATCGAAACCCGCAAGGATGGCGTCTCGGTGCTGAGCCGCGTCCCCGTTGCTGACTGAGGTCTTCCTCCAACCAAAAGCCGACCTCCAAACCAACTCGCCGCCGGCCCCAAGGCCGGCGGTTTTGTTTTGGAACCTGGTTAGAGTTTACGTGGCCGCTGGCTGTTCGCCGTTCTCGTCCTCGCCGGCCTCTTCGCTCAGGCGCTCGACGGAGACCACCTTCTCGTCCTCGGCGGTCTTGAAGATGCGAACCCCCTTGGAGGGGCGCGAGGCAAAGCGGATGCCGTCGACCGGCACGCGTATCAACTGCCCGCCGTCCGAGACCAGCATGATCTCGTCCGCATCCTCGACCGGGAAAGCGGCAACGAGGCTGCCGATTTCGCCAAGCTTGCGCTGGTCGGTTGCCTTGATGCCTTTGCCGCCGCGATTGGAGATGCGGAACTCGTAGGACGATGAGCGCTTGCCGAAACCGAATTCGCTGACCGTCAGGACGAACTGCTCGGCAGCGCCAAGTTCGACGTAACGCCCCTCGGCGAGCGTCACCTGGCCCTCGGCGCCGAGCGCCTCCTCGGCGACATCCTCGACATCCGCCTCGGTTTCCGTCTCCCCGTCCTCGCCGGTGGCGGCGCGCCGGATGGCGCCCGACTGCTTGAGATAGGCCTCGCGCTCGGCGGGCGTCGCTTCGGTGTGGCGGAGGATCGACATCGAGATGACGCGATCGGCCTTGCCCAGCGAAATGCCGCGGTTGCCGGTCGATGTGCCGGTCGACCCGCCGCCGCCGAAAACGCGAATATCGCCGGTCCAGAACCGCACGCACTGTCCCCGCGCGGTGGTCAGCAGCACGTCGTCGCTCTCGCTGGATAGTTCCACGCCGATGATCGTCTGGTGCTCGCCGTCGAACTCCATGACGCGCTTGCCGAGCGTGGTGCGCGGCACGCAGTCGCTGAGCTTGTTGCGGCGGATGCTGCCGGTCGACGTCGCGAACATCACGTCGTGGGCCGCCCATTCGGCCTCATCCTCCGGCAGCGGCACGATCGAGGTGATGCGCTCGCCTGCGTCCAGCGGCAGCAGGTTGATGAGCGCCCTGCCCTTGCCTTGCGGCTCGGCGAGGGGCAGCCGCCAGACCTTCTCCTTGTAGACCTGGCCGCGCGAGGAGAAGAACAGCA
>JBDTLN010000263.1:0-4097 GCA_039934795.1 Bauldia sp.
ACGAGGCGCGCGGCGAGCTCGAAGGACTTCGGGTGGCCCATCTGGAAGGGCGGGGCGTAGTCGAGTTCCTTGGCCTGCGCGGCGATGGCGGCGTTGATGCGGGGCCGGGAATGGCCTGCGTTGCAGCACCAGAGACCGGACGTGCCGTCGAGGACCTCGCTGCCATCGGCGGCGCGGTAGTACATGCCCTCGGCCGAGACGAGGAGGCGGGGCGCCTTCTTGAACTGCCGGTTCGCGGTGAACGGCATCCAGTAGGCTTCGAGGTTGTTGGTGGTAAGGCTTGCGGCCGTCGTCGGCTTGTTCATTGCAATCTCCTCGCCAAGCCGCTTTCAGGGAAGAAACCGGAAAGGACCCCGAGGACAATCGCGCCGGCGGGTCTTTTCATTCTCCGGGAAAACGGCGAGAATTCTGACCAATTGGTCAACAGACGTTAGACAGTTTCCAAAACCCGCTCAAGGGGCATCCTGCCGCGTGCCCTCCCCCATGTGATGCCGATCACGCCGTCCGGTCCCCATGAATCCGACTAACACCGCCCGCGCCCGGCAGACGCGGAAGCGCACGCGCATCCAGGAGGTGAACGAGGAGCGCATTCTCGACGCCGGCCTCGAAGTCTTCTCGACCTACGGCTTTCGCGGCGCGACCATCGACCAGATCGCGGCGGTCGCCAAGATGACCAAGCCGAACCTCCTCTATTATTTCCGGCGGAAGGAGGACATCTATCTCGCCGTCCTCAACCGCACCCACGAGACTTGGCTGCAGCCGCTCGAGCATCTCAACCCGGAGGGCGACCCGGCGAGCGAGATCACCGCCTATATCGACCGCAAGCTCGAACTGGCGCGGGAGAGCCCGAAGGCCTCGCGGCTGTTCGCCATGGAGATCATCCAGGGCGCGCCGGTCCTCCGGCCGATCCTCGAAGGGCGGCTGAAGACGCTGGTCGACGAGAAGGCGGCGGTGATCCGCCGCTGGATCGCCGAAGGGCGAATGGCGCCGATCGACCCCTACCACCTCATCTTCATGATCTGGGCGACCACCCAGCACTATGCCGATTTCGAAATCCAGATCCGCGCCATCCTCGGCGAGCGCATGGAGCGGCCGGAATATCTGGAGACGGCGAAGCGGACGCTGGACGGCGTGTTTTTGCGGGGGGTGGGGAAGTAGGCAGGGCCAGCATGCGGGCTGAACAGGGGCCGGCAGTCTGCTATAGCCACGGGCCTTCCACCTTCAGTATCGGGGCCCCCCCTTGCCTCCCATCACCATCCTCTCCACCGAAACCCTCTCCGACGACTGGGCGAGGCTGACCAAGTATCGGTTCGAGCGGACGCATAGCGACGGGTCGCGGCAGATGCATGTGCATCAGGCCTATGACCGGGGGAATGGCGTTTGTGTGTTGCCCTATGACCCGGCGCGGGGGACGGTGCTGCTGGTGAAGCAGTTCCGGCTGCCGGTGTTCCTCAATCCCGGCGAGGTTCACAAGGACGGGATGCTGATCGAGGTCTGCGCCGGACTGCTCGATGTCGAGGATCCGGAAGCCGGGGCGCGGCGGGAAGCCGAAGAGGAACTCGGCTACCGATTCAAGGCGCTCACCCAAGTCTTTGACGCCTATATGAGTCCGGGCAGCGTTACCGAGCGGGTGATCGGGTTCGTGGCGCCCTATTCGCCGGCCGACCGGGTCTCGGAAGGCGGCGGCTCGGCGCTGGAGGGCGAAGACATCGAGATCATCGAGATGCCGCTCGACGCGGCGCTCGCCGAGGTCAAATCCGGAGTTATCGCCGACGGCAAGACGGTGATGCTGCTCCAGCATGTGAAGCTGGAAGGGCTCGCGGGGTAGTCTCCGGCGACCAATTGGGAACGCCTCCTCTGTCGAGGGCCGGGTTCTGCCTTAGGGCAGGCCGATCTTCGGCTGCTCGCGGCCATCCGCAGCGCTGTGCGGCATCGGCAGCATATCGGCGGCGACCGGCGCATTGTCGGTGGCGATCGGGCGGGGCGGCTGCCGGAGCTTGGTCATCGCGGCGCTCTCTTCCGGCGTCGGCAGGGTGTAGAAGAAGCCGCCGACGATGCGCACGGGTTTCTTCTCGTCGAGGTCGACGAGGGCCACCGGCTCGACCGGTTCGACGACGAAGTCGCCGGCGCGATTAGCGAGAGTTTCCGGATCCTCGGCGGCTGCCGGCCGCGCCATCGGAATTGGCGGCGGCAGGAGCGAGCGACCATTGGGGGCGGTGCCGACCTTGCCGTCGCGTGCGTCGGCGGCGAATTTCTCGGCCTGGGCCGCCTTGAAGCGCTCGGCGAGGCCGGCGAGGCCGGTGGTGAGCAGGCCCCTGCAGGCGGGCGTGAACTGCTTGATGTAGGTGAAGGCGTAGGGCTGCTTGGCATACGGCTCGCCCTTCAGCGAAACGGCGCTTTCGCTCTCCTCGCCGCCGCTGCGGTGAATGAAGAGCTCGGCCTCGCCCTCCGGATACATGCCTTTGCAAACCGCGTCGTCGATCTTCAGGCGCGAGCGGGCGGCCGAGAAGCTGATCGGGAAATAGTAGCCGTCGCAGGTGCGGACACACAGGGTGCGAAACGCTCCGCTGGCCTGCTGCTGCATCGGGCAGCGATAGCTCGCCATCGCGCCAAGGATGCGCTGGCGTTCGGCGCGCGCCCCGAAATCTGCGCCGCCACCGTTGGATCCCCAGGACGAGCCGCCGCTCCAGCCGCGGCCGCCCCAATCCGTACCGCCGTTGCCGATGGAGCCGCGCAATTGCGCCCTCAACTGGGCGATCTGGGCGTTGATCTGCTGGCAATAGGGGTGCGGCGGCGGGCCAAAGAAGCGCGGCGTGCAATTGAAACGGCGCGACTCCCATTGGGCGCGGTTGAGTTCCTGGGCGATGGCGTTGCTGCGGCCGGGATTGGGCGCGCCCTGATCCCTCGGCAGGGCCGCCAGCTGGGCGGCGAGGGAATCGCAGTAATAGTCGGCGCTCGCCGGCGCGGCGAGGACAAGCGTCGCGACGGCGACCGCGATCAGGCCAATCGTCCGGCGCAGGTTCAGGAAGGCCGAATGCATCGAAAAGGGCTCACCCTGGCCGCTGACGCGACGGCAACGCGCGCCCCCCGCATTGAACCGTCGGGCGGGAAACTAGCATGACTCCGTGACCCCCTGACAAGCCCACGCAAACGTGATTCTTGCGGCGATGACCGGACGCCCGGCGCGGCGGGGATGACAAGGCCCCGGACGGACAGGCATGATCGGTTCCGACGAAAGGATTCTCCGGAATGAGCGCTTCCGATCCTCACGCAGGGGGCACGGTGCTGACCGCCGGCGCCGCCATCGACAAGGCCCGCGGGGCAATGATCCTCGTCCATGGGCGCGGCGCCAGCGCCGCCGACATCCTGTCGCTCGCCGAAGTGCTCGACCGGCCCGATATCGCCTGTTTCGCGCCGGAGGCCAGCAACAATGTCTGGTATCCGCTGCCATTCACCGCGCCGGCGGAGCGGAACGAGCCGCATCTCGGCTCGGCGCTGAAGGCGATCGCCAGCCTCCTCGCCGATCTGTCCGCGAAGGCGATGCCGCCGGAACGCATCGTGCTCCTCGGCTTTTCGCAGGGCGCCTGCCTGGCGCTGACCTTCGCGGCGCGGAACCCGATGCGCTATGGCGGCGTCGCGGCCCTCAGCGGTGGGCTGATCGGCGCCGATCTCCGCCCGGAGCATTTTGCGGGTTCGCTTGCCGAGACGCCGGTGTTCCTCGGCTGCAGCGACGTCGACCCGCACATTCCCCTCGCCCGCGTCAAGCAGTCGGCGGAGATCATGCTCGGCCTTGGCGGCACGGTGACGGAGCGCATCTACCCGGGCTTCGGCCACGCCATCAACCAGGACGAGATCGACCACGTCCGGCGGATCGTGGACGGGATCGGGTCAGGCTAAAGCGGCTTGAGGCCGGCTTCGATCTCGCGGCGGCGGGCTTCGAGGAAGGGCGGCAGCGACAGCTTCTCGCCGAGGCTTGCCAGCGGCTCGTCGGTGGCGAAGCCCGGCCCGTCGGTCGCGATCTCGAAGAGGATGCCGTTCGGCTCGCGGAAATAGAGGCTGCGGAAATAGAAGCGGTCGACCTTGCCGCTGTTCGGAAT
>JBDTLN010000264.1:0-4095 GCA_039934795.1 Bauldia sp.
CAGTGGATGCCGTGGTGAAGGACGAAGCCGCATTGCTGGCGCGCTTGGCCGGGGCTCGGCCCCCGGCGGGCGGCCCGGCGGCGCCGAACCGCTCCAGCCACATGGCGAAGCCCACCGCCGGCACCGTCTCGCCCGATACCGTGCCGCGCGCGTCCGGCATCAGGGCCATCAGCCGGTCGTAGCGTCCGCCGCCGACGATCGGCCCGACCGCGCGGTTGGCGGGCAGGTGAAACTCGAACACGAAGCCGGTGTAGTAGTCGAGGCGCCGGCCGAAATCGGCGGCGAAGGTGAGGCGGTCGACATCGATACCGCGCGCCACGAATGCCTCGATGCGGCGTTGGAAGCGATCGAGCGCCGTCGCCATGTCGAGCTTCTCGCGCCGGGCGAGGGCGCCGAGCGCCTTCAGCGATTGTGCCGGCGTCCCGCCGACGGCGAGCACCTCGGAAAGCACCTTCGAGGCCCGCGCCCCAATGCCGGCGGCGAGCGCGGCCTTTTCCATCGCGCGGTCAGCGATCTCGTCGGCACTGCGCCCGCCGACGGTGCCGAGGCCGGTCGCCGCGAGGCGTTCCGCGACCTCGCGCTTGATCGTGCTGCGGCTCCGTGTCGCCGGTGGGGCGGCCGCGCCGTTTGCCCGCGCGATCAGCCGCGTCAGCCGCTCCGTCTCGCCAAAAGTGCGGGCAAGACGCTTCCGCCACGGCGCGTCGAGATCGAGGCCGGCGAGCGCCGCGCCGAAGATCGCCGAATCGCCGATCCGCACCGAGGGCCGCTTGACGCCGAGGAGCGCAGCCGCGGCGAAAGCCAGCCGCAGCGTCTCGGCGTCGGCGGCGATGCGCTCGCCATTGCCGAGCGATTCGATGCCGGCTTGCAGGAACTCGCCCGGCTGGTCGCGCCGCTGGCGGAAGACCGGGCCGAGATAGGCATAGTTCGCCCGACGCTTCGCCGGGCCGGTGGCAAGGTGATGGAGGCAGACCGGGATCGTGTAGTCGGGCCGCAACGCCAGTTCGGTGCCGTCGGCGGCGCTGGTCAGGAACAGCCGCCGCCGCAAATCCTCGCCGGCCAGTTCCACGAACACGCTCGCCGGCTGCACGATCGCCGGCTCGACAAACGCATAACCGGCATCGGAGAAAAGCCGGCGAAGCGATTCAAAGGACTCAGTCATTGACGGTCCGGGGTGTGCTCACGGCCGCGGCCCGAGCATCCGGCGCACAGCCTCGACCAGTTCCGCTTCGGCGACCTCGACCTGGCCCGGCCGCTCCTCGCGCCACGCAGCGTTGTCGGCGATCGCTTGCGAAGCGAGCTTGCCCGCGACGAGGTCCTTGATCTGTACGACGCCCTTCGCCTTCTCGTCGCCACCCTGGATGATGGCCAGCGGCGCGTTGCGCCGGTCGGCATATTTCATCTGCGCCCGGAACCCGGAATCGCCGAGATAAAGTTCCGCCGCGATGCCGGCCTCCCTTAGCCGGCTCACCATGCGCTGGTAGTCGCCGATCCGGTCCTTCTCCATGACGGTGACGACGACCGGCCCGAACTCCTCCGCCGCCTTGCCCTTGTTCAGCGCGGCCAACGCCGCCTGCAAGCGCGATACGCCGATGGAGAACCCGGTCGCCGGCACATCCTCTCCGCGGAACCGGCCGACCAGACCGTCATATCGCCCACCGCCTCCGACCGAACCGAAGCGAACGGGCCGACCCTCGTCGTCTTTAACTTCGAAAGTAAGCTCCGCCTCAAACACCGGACCAGTGTAGTACTCGAGGCCGCGGACTACGGAGATATCAATCTTTACCCGCTGGGTCCCAAAGCCTGCGCTCCTAACGACATCAGAAACAGCACGAAGTTCGCTGATGCCGTCTAGTACCGCTGCACTATCTTCGAACAGCTTTTCATAAGTTTCGAGGAATCGCGGGTCCGCCACCACGTAGTTCGCGCCGTCTTCTCCCGCGAGGGTCAGATCGTCATCTGATGCTGCATCGACTTTGGTGCGCCTCAAGAAGAAGTCTTGCGAGCGGTTTCCTTGGTGGCCGTAAAGCTTCTCGATCTTCTCAATTTGGTCCGGACCCAGTCCCGCGCCCTTCGTAAAATCCCCACTCTCGTCCTTCCGACCCGGCCCGAGGAGATCGCGCACACCCTCGACACCAAGCCGATCCAGCTTGTCGATCGCGCGTAGCACCGTCAGCTTCTGCTTTTCGTCGGTGACGCCGATCGCCTCCATCACGCCATCGAGCACCTTCCGCGAATTGACCTTGATGACATACGACCCGCGCGGGATGCCCAGCGCCTCCAGTGTGTCAGCCGCCATCATGCAGATCTCCGCATCTGCCGCCGGCGAGGAGGCCCCGACCGTGTCCGCGTCGAATTGCATGAACTGCCGGAAGCGTCCCGGCCCCGGCTTCTCGTTGCGGAACACCCAGCCGGCGCGATAGCTGCGATAGGGCTTCGGCAGCCTGTCGAAATTCTCGGCGACATGCCGCGCCAGCGGCGCGGTCAGGTCGTAGCGCAGCGACAGCCACTGCTCGTCGTCGTCCTGGAACGAGAACACGCCCTCGTTCGGCCGGTCCTGGTCGGGCAGGAATTTGCCCAGCGCATCGGTGTATTCGATGAGCGGCGTCTCCACCGGCTCGAAGCCGTAGCGCTCATAGACCTGCCGGATCGTCGCCAGCATCTTCTCGGTCGCGCGGATGTCGGCGGCCGAGCGGTCGGCGAGCCCGCGCGGCAGGCGCGGCTTGAGGGGGCGATCTTTGGTTGACATGGCGGCGGGTTCCTAGCCCATCGACCATGCACCATCAACCTTGCCAAGCCTTTTAGATAAAACCCGCGCTTCGCCTGAAGTCGCCCGTTAACGCGGCCGGGCTATCACTCGGCCACCATGATCACGCACCCGACGTTCGACCTTGGCGCCCACGGCGACAGCCACATCCGCTTCCCGGGCGGCAAGGTTGTGTTTCTGAAGGGCGACCCGGGAGACTGCGCCTATGTCGTCAAGCGCGGCGCGATCGAGATTCGCGATCACGGCCGCGTCCTCGAGACCGTCGGCCCCGGCGGCATCTTTGGCGAAATGGCGGTCATCGACTCAGAGCCGCGGAGTGCCTCCGCGGTCGCCGCCGGCCCGACCGACCTCGTCGTCATCGACCGGTCGACCTTTGAAGCGCTGGTGCGCGAGGTGCCGGATTTCGCCGTCACCGTGATTCGGCTGATTTCGCGCCGCCTGCGCGCGTCAAATGCAGTCCACGCCGCGTCCGACGACCGTCTCGCCGCCGTTTGAGCCCGTATCAAGCGGCCGGAACTGCCCTCTCGACCGGCACCAGCTCATGGATGTCGCCCTCCTTCCGCATCGTCAGGAAGCGGTCGTGGAAGGCCTTGAGGCTCTGCCGGTGGCCGATGGAAATGATCGCGGTTTCAGGCAGTTGCCGCCGGATCAGCATATAGAGCCTCGCCTCCGAATCCTCGTCGAGCGCCGCGGTAGCCTCGTCAAGGAAGAGGAAGTCCGGCTTCTGGAGGATCGCCCGGGCAATCCCCACCCGTTGCTGCTCCCCGCCCGAAAGCTGGTTCGCCCACTGGTCTGACTCGTGAAGCCTGGCGACGAGATGCGCGAGGCCGACATCGGTCAGCGCATCCCCGACCGCGTCGTCGCTCATCGTCTCCGGCGGTTGCGGATAGGTCACGGCCGCCTTCAAGGTGCCGAGCGGCAGATAGGCCTGCTGCGGCAGCGCCAGCACTTTGGAATCGCGCGGGATCTCGACCTTGCCCTTGCCGAACGGCCAGATGCCGGCGATTGCCCGGAAAAGGGTTGATTTGCCCGACCCCGTTGCTCCGGTCACCAGCACCCGTTCCGCCGGTGCGATCTCGAGGCTCGCCGCGCGCGCCATCTGGCGGCCGTCCGGCAAGGCGACCGTAAGCTCCTCGGCCGAAAGGTCCTTCTCTGCCGATCCGGTCGCAAGGACTGGACCCGCCGCCTCGATCCGCTCGGCCTCGCCCATCGCCGCCTCGAACCCGGTCAGCCGGTCCACCACCGACTTCCATTCGGCCAGCGTCACGTAAGCATTGACGAAGAAGGAGAACGCCCCCTGCACCGTGCCGAAGGCGGCCGCTGTCTGCATC
>JBDTLN010000265.1:0-4071 GCA_039934795.1 Bauldia sp.
GCTTCTTGAGCTTTGTCCGTCCTCGCGGCAAAGCCGCTGCGGACGGACGGGGAGGCAGGGAATGACGCGGACCTTTGGCATCACGCCACCTGTCGCGCGGCGCGGATCAGCTTCAATGCCTTGGCCGGATCGAGCCGGCCGTCGTAAAGCGCGCGGCCGGTGATGGCGCCTTCGAGGATGGCGCAGTCGGGTTGCAGGAGGCGCTCGACATCGGCGAGAGATGCAAGGCCGCCGGAGGCGATGACCGGGATTCTGACGGAGCGGGCGAGGGCGAGGGTGGCGTCGATGTTGAGGCCCTTAAGGACGCCGTCGCGGTCGATGTCGGTGTAGACGATCGCGGCGACGCCGGCATCCTCGAAGCATTTGCCGAGTTCCAGCGCATCCATCTCGGTCGCTTCGGCCCAGCCTTGCACGGCCACCTTGCCGCCGCGCGCATCGATGCCGACGGCGACGCGGCCGGGATGGGCTTTGGCGGCGTCGCGGACGAGTTGCGGGTCGCGCACCGCGACGGTGCCGAGGATAACGCGGCGGACGCCCTTGCCGAGCCAGGCGTCGATGGCGGCGCGGTCGCGGATGCCGCCGCCGAGCTGCACCGGGATGGTCACCGCGCCAAGAATCGATTCGACCGCCTCGCCATTCAGGGAGCGGCCGGCGAAGGCGCCGTTGAGGTCGACGACATGCAGCCATGCGAAACCCTGCACGGCGAAGTCCCGCGCCTGTGCCGCCGGGTCGGCGTTGAAGGTCGTCGCGCTCGCCATATCGCCGCGCTCGAGGCGCACGCAGGCGCCGTCCTTGAGATCGATGGCGGGGAAGAGGATCATCGGTTGATCTCGACGAGGAGAACCCAGGAGTCGGCGATCGCCTTGATGATTGAAAGCACCACACCGGCGCACACCCAGTAGAGGCCGCCGATGTTGCCGCCGATCAGCATGACGCCGCCGACCATGTAGGGAACGACAGCCACGGCAAGGAAGAGCGCGTTGCCGATGAAGGTCGCTTTGTTGTGAACCGGCAGGCGCCGGAGAGTGTAGACGTCGACCGCTGTTGAGAGGATCGCGAAGCCGATGGCGGTCGATAGAATCTCGCTGCCCACCGACACCAGCTCCTGTCCAGGGATCAGCACATAGGACGAGATCATCAGCGTTGCCAGCAGGATGCCGAGGGCGAGAAGGGCGCGGTTGGGCAAGGCCGGCGCGGCGAGAATCTTCTCGAGATTGATCGACAGGCCGACGAAGACGAGTCCGCCGAGCGTCGCGACGGCGCCGAGCTGAGCGGCGAAGAACGTCTCCCAATCGTCAAGGGTCGGCGGCGGCATGGGTCAGGTCCGCGAGTTGATCTCAATGACGACAAATGCCGCGCGGCGCGGAGGCATGGCCTATGGCTTCCACTTCAGAAAATTCTCGATCAGCTTGAGGCCGAGCCGCTGGCTCTTTTCCGGGTGGAACTGCGTCCCTGCCACGGTGTCGCGCGCTACGATCGCCGTCACCGGTCCGCCATAGTCGGCGGCGGCGACGACATCGTCCTCGCGGTCGGCAACCAGGTGGTAGGAGTGCAGAAAATAGGCGTGCCAGCCATCTTCGCCGAAGCGGATACCCTCGAGGATCGGGTGATCGCCGCGCGCCGTCATCGTGTTCCAGCCCATATGGGGAACCTTCAAAGCCGGGTCTGACGGCGTGACGGCGCGAACCTCGCCGGGGATGCGGTCGAGGCCTGCCGTGACGCCGTGCTCGATGCCGCGGCTGGCAAGAAGCTGCATGCCAACGCAGATGCCGAAGAACGGATGGCCCCTGCCGTCGATGACCTCCCCGATCGCCTCAACCATGCCGTCGATCAGATCGAGATTGTGCCGGCAGTCGCGAAAAGCGCCGTCGCCCGGCAGAACGATACGGTCGGCTCGGGCGACCACGTCCGGATCGCTGGTCACGGTCACGGTATCGGCGAGCCCGGTCGTGGCGATGACGTGTTCGAAGGCCTTGGTCGCAGAACGGATGTTGCCTGCCCCGTAGTCGATCAGGGCGATGGTCACGACTTGCCGCCCGGCAAGGGGAACATCCCGACCACCTGTCCGGCTTCCGCCGAAGGTTTCTCGGGAGGCGGCAACGGCGCGGGCGGCTCTGGCACCCGTGCGCCGGCCGCGATCCAGGCCGGGAAGAAACGCTGCTCGGCATCGCCGATCCGGCTGCCCTCGGCGACGCCGACGAAGCGCCAGCCACGGCGTTCCAGGGTCCAGCGGCGAAGCCCGTTGGCCTCGACCGCGAACAGGAGCCAGGCGAGGACCAGGATGAGGCCCGGCAGCGGGCCGCCCAGCCGGTCGCCGAGCCAGCCGAGACCGAGGCTGACGATCAGGAAGCCGAGAAATACCAGCCACAGTCGGCGAACCAGGATCCAGATGGCCGGGAAGAACAGAGCCGGCCAGCAGAAGCCTTCCTTGATGAACGCGAAGGCGGTCGGGTCCGCGGCGCGGCGATCGCCGGCCGGCGGTGCGTGCACGGTGTAGATGCGCATGGGCACGGTCCTCAGCCGGTGAGGCTCCCCTTGGTCGAGGGCACGCGGCTTCCCTGGCGGGCGTCGATGGCGATCGCCGCGCGCAACGCCCGGGCCACGGCCTTGAAACAGGTCTCGGCGATGTGGTGGTTGTTCTTGCCGTAAAGCGTCTCGACGTGAAGCGTGATGCCGGCGTTCTGGGCAAGCGCCTGGAAGAACTCGCGGAAAAGCTCGGTGTCGAAATCGCCGATCTTCGGCCGCGTGAAAGCGACCTTCCAGACCAGGTACGGCCGGCCGGATACGTCGATCGCACAGCGGGTGAGCGCCTCGTCCATGGGCAGATGCACGTCGGAATAGCGGGCGATGCCGGCCCGCTCGCCAAGCGCCTGCTTCAGGGCCTGGCCGAGCACGATGCCGACGTCTTCCGCGGTGTGATGCTGGTCGATGTGCAGGTCGCCCTTGGCCTTGACGGTGAGATCTAGAAGGCCGTGCCGGGCGAGTTGCTCCAGCATGTGGTCGAGGAAGCCGATGCCGGTCGCGATCTCGCCGCGGCCGGAGCCGTCGAGATCGACGCTGACCGAGATGTCGGTCTCCCTGGTCTTCCGCTTGACGGTAGCCTTGCGCATCGGGACGTCCTTTTCGGGGCGCCTTGTAACAGGCGCCCGCCCTTCATGCCACAACAAGGCTTTCCAGCCGGTTTCCAACCCCCGTTCCCGCGATTGCAGTGGCGGGGGACGGTGCCTACATAGGACGTTCCGGGAAGCACTTTCCCGGGACAATTGGAGCCTGCCGCAGTGCCTTCGGACTGCAGCAGTCTGCCAGACAGGACAGGCAAATGAGTCAATCCGAGTTTCCGGGCTGGCACGGGACGACCATCCTCACCGTCCGCAAGGGCGGCAAGGTCGTCATCGCCGGTGACGGACAGGTTTCCGTCGGCCAGACCGTCATCAAGCACAATGCCAAAAAGGTCCGCCCGCTTGGCAAGGGCGGCGTCATCGCCGGCTTCGCCGGCGCCACCGCCGATGCCTTCACGCTCTTCGAGCGCCTCGAGGCCAAGCTCGACCAATACCCGGGCCAGTTGATGCGCGCCTCGGTCGAGCTCGCCAAGGACTGGCGCACCGACCGGTATCTCCGCCGCCTCGAGGCGATGATGATCGTCGCCGACAAGTCGGTGAGCCTGGTGCTGACCGGCACCGGCGACGTGCTGGAGCCCGAGCATGGCGTCGCCGGCATCGGCTCCGGCGGCAACTACGCGCTGGCCGCGGCGCGGGCACTCGTCGATACGGATCTCACCGCCGAGGCGATTGCCCGCAAGGCCATGGCCGTCGCCGCCGACATCTGCATCTACACCAATACCGAGGTCACCCTCGAAAGCCTCGACTCGGTCTCCTGAGGCGAAGGGATCAATCACAAGATGAGCAACTATTTCTCGCCTCGCGAGATCGTGTCCGAACTCGACCGCTTCATCATCGGCCAGCATGACGCCAAGCGCGCCGTCGCGATTGCGCTCCGCAACCGCTGGCGTCGCCAGCAGCTGCAAGGCGAGATGCGCGAGGAGGTGCTGCCCAAGAACATCCTGATGATCGG
>JBDTLN010000266.1:0-4028 GCA_039934795.1 Bauldia sp.
AGGAGACGCCAACTCCTATCCCGGCGACGGAAACGACAACAACGGCTGCGAGCGCCACGGCGGCGATTTTCCATCGTCTGCGCCGGACGCCTGCCCTCTCCCCCACAAGGGGGGAGAGGGGCGCCTCTTCCGTTGACCCGGTCATGGCTCCGCCCTACCGCGTCGGGCCGACGACCTCGACGGTGCCGGAGCCGCTGTGGGCTTGCAGTTCCGGGTAATACATATCCTCGACTGTGGCGGCCGGCTGGGCGAACTTGCCCGGCGAGACGGCTCGCATCGAGTAGGCGACGCTGTATTCCTGCGGGTCGCTGTCGGAGCGGTTGAGCGCCGCGACGAAACGGTCGGTGCGCGCCTCGGTGTGCGCCGCGTCGAGCACCACGTCGAGCCAGCCGTAGCTTGCCGTGTCGCCGCTCGCCGAGATGCTCGGATTCTCGATCTCGAAACCCGCCGGGATCGGATCGACGATAAGTACGTGACCGGAGCGGCTCTCCGAGGCAGTCACCTTGAGGACGACGATCACCCGGTCGTTCTGCGCGACCGCGGCGATGTCGCGCTGCTCGCCGGAGGGGGTGTAGTAGGCGCGATCGATGGTGAAGCCCTCGCCGCCGGCGGGTTCCGGCACCAGCGGCACGCCGCGTGTCTCGACGATTGCATCGAGGCTGTCCGCTCCGCGGTTCTCGATGACAATCGGCGCCGACGCCAGCTGCTCGCCGAAGAAGCGCCGGTAGAGTGGCCCGTCGGTCTGCGCGCCATCGACAGCGAAGCTTGTCTTCTGGGCGTCCTTGATCAGCGCGTTGGCGGCAAGCAGCATCCAGGCGTTCTCCTGGGTGCTGGTGCGCCGCCTTGCATCGGCGCTGGAGGCAAGCTTGGCGGCGAGCGTCTTGAGGTCGACCGTGTCGGCCTTGCTCTCGGCGGCAAGTGTCAGCACCGCGGCCTGGTCGCGCAGCACCGTGCCGTAGTCGTCACGGGACGAGGCAATCGCCTCGGTCTCGCCGTTGAGGTCGGCAAGGGCCGCGGCGAAGGCGATATTGGCGCGGCGCTGGTCGCCATAGAGGGCGAGCGCTGCGCCGACCTGCGCCTTGGCGAGAGGCGTCGAGAAGGCGGAGAGCTTCGACTCGCCGTAGTAGCGCAGGTCCCCGATCGCCGCCCGCCCGGTACGGGCGAGGACATAGAGCGCATAGGCTATGGCTTCGCCGCCGGACTCGAAATCGTCCGCGTAGGCGAGGGAGTTGGAGAGGTTGTCGAGCGCCAGATCCTTGGCGACCTTCGGCAAGTCGTAGCCCTTGTCGGCGGCGCGGGTGAGGAAGTCGGTGACATAGGCGTCGAGGAACAGATCGCCGGTGTCGACCGGCCCCCAGAGCCCGAAGGCGCCGCTGGCCGATTGCTTGGCAAGGACGCCGGCAATCGCTGCCTGCACCCGCTCCTTGACCGCCGCATCGCTGGCAAGGCCGATCGAGACCGCCACATCGTCGAGATAGACGAGAGGGAGTGCCCGGCTCGTCAACTGCTCGGCGCAACCATACGGGTAGCGGTCAAGAGCGGCGAGAATGCCCGCCACGTCGAGGCGGCTGGCCCCGCCAACCGACAGCGACACCGATGTGGTGCCCGGCACGAACTCGGCGAGGGTGTCGGCGCTCACCGTCAGCTTGCCGCCGGCGGCAAGGGAGACAAGGTTGCGGCGCGACACCGGCAGGCCCGGCGCCCGGATGCCAAGGGCGAGCTCTTGCGGCAACGCCTGTCCATCCGGCGTCGTCAGGGTGACGGTGACGATGTGATCGCCCACGGCGGTCGCCGAAATCGGCACATTGAGGCGTGTCCTCTCGGCCAGGCCAAGCGTGATCGTCCGCGTCATGTCTTCGGCCGCCAGCGTGACGCCGGCATCGGGATTGATGGCGAGGCGATAGTCGCCGGCCGGGCCGGCGACATTGTTGATCTCAACGAGGAGCCGCGACGTGTCGCCGGTCGCCATGAACCGCGGGATGCTGGCCGACACGACCACCGGATCGCGGACGATGACGTCCTTGACGGCGTGGCCGACCGCCGATTTGGTCCAGGCGATGACCATGACGCGGACGGTGCCGTTGAACTCCGGCAGGTCGAAGCTGACGCTGACCTTGCCGTCGGCGCCGACTTCCTGGATGCCCGAATAGAAGGCGACAAGCTTCTGGGTGGGCGGCGGCGCTTGCAGTCGCACCGAGCCGCCATCGCCGCCGGAGCGGACCGTGCCCGGGATGCCCTGCATGCGGTCGATGAGGAGACCGTAGATGTCGCGGATCTCCATGCCGAGCTTGCGCTGGCCGAAATATCCGTCGTCCGGCGCCGGCGGATTGAAGTTGGTGAGGTTGAGGATGCCAAGGTCGACCGCGGCGACCGTGACATAGGCCTGCTCGCCCGGCTGGAGGTTGGAGATCGACACCGGTATCGGCATCGGTCCGCGCGGGCGCATTTCATCGGCCGCGTCGACCGCGACCTTCAACTGGCGATCGCCGGGGGCGACCTTCGCCCAGGCGAGGCCGAGGGCGCGGGCAGGCATGCGCTTCGCCTCGATATCCATCGGCCGGTAGAGGGAGGCCGTGACGTAGGCGCCGGGGCCCCACTGGTCGGTGACTTCGAGATCGACGGTGGTGCCTTCCGCCGGGACGACGACGGACTTCATGGTGATGAGCCGGTCGTCGACGACGCTGATGAGAGCGATCCCCGCGAAACGCGGATCGAGCCGGAGCTTGGCGGTGTCGCCGATGCGGTAGGCGGCCTTGTCGAGGCCGACGGAGAGAACGTCCGGCGTGTCGGTGCCGGTCGAGGCGACGTACCAGCCGGCGTTGAACTCGACGCTGGTCGCGGTGGCATCGCCACCGTCGGTCGAGACGGTCAGCCGGTAGTGGCCCCAGCCGACCTGGCCGGATACGGTCGCGATGCCGTCGGCGGAGGTGTCGAGGGTGCCGCCATCAACGCGGCGCTCCTGGCTGATCGGCTCGTAGCGCCAGTTCCCGTCGGCGCGGTACCACTGCCAGTCGGTCTCGACGCGCTCCAGCGTCCACTTGACGCCGGGCCGCGCAATCTTCGTCCCGTCGGGGCCGACGAGGATGACCTCGAAGCGGGCCGGGCCGCCTTCCGCAACATCGCCGTCGAAGAGCGGCTTGACGCCGAGGCGCGGACCCGGAGCGGCGACCGGCAGGCTGAGATTGCGCTCGACCGCGCGGCCATTGGTGTCGGTGAGGCGGACGACGACCTTGGCCTCGAACGGTTTCGTCGAGGCCGGCAGTTCGGGGAGGGCAACCTCGAAGGAAGTCTTGCCATCGGCATCAGTGGTGGCGTCGGTCTCGAACGGATCGCGGCGCGATTGCTGCTCGTCGGTGGCAAGGCCGAACGTGTAGCCAGGGAAGCCGGGCAGGGCATCGACGGTCTTGATCTCGATGTCGCCATCGACCGACAGGCCGGGGGCCGTGGCGCCGTAGAGGTAGCGCGCGACGAGGTCGATGGTAACGGGCGCGCCCGGGCCGATCGCCTTGGCGGCGGTGGTGATGTCGAAGGCGAGGCGCTCGGGCTCGAAATCCTCGACGAGGAGGGCAACGTCGGCGATCGCCGCGCCCTTCGGATCGGAGAAGAGCTTGGCGTGCCAGGAGCCGCGCATGGCGTCTTCGTCGAGCGGGACGCCGGCCGAGTAGCCTCCGGCGCCGCCGTCGGAGAGGGTGCGGCGGAGAAACTCGACGCCGTCCGGTCGTTCGACGACGAGCGTCAGCGGCAGGTCGCCGACGGCATCGGCGCGCGCATTGCGGACGAGGGCGGTGAGGTAGACGGTCTCGCCCGGGCGGTAGATGCCGCGCTCGGTCGACAGGAACACATCGAGCGGCCCTGGCGCCGGACGGCCGTCGACGCCGCGGTCGGTAAGGTCGAAGGACGAGCGGCCGAGGTCGAGGAAGGCATAGTCGCCGACTGCCGTCTCGGCATCGATGAGCTGCGGCGCGGCGCCGCCGGCGCCGCGGGCAAGACCCGGATCGAAATGCGCGTAACCGGCGGCATTGGTCGTG
>JBDTLN010000267.1:0-3990 GCA_039934795.1 Bauldia sp.
GACCCGGGCGCGGAGCCCCGGGTCGCTGATTGACCGAGGAATCAAAGGCGATTATTCGACACCGGTCAAGGCTTTCCACACCTCACCGCGCCGACGTCCGATCGCGGCGCGGTGATTTGTTTTTCAGGTATGGTGAATGGCGAAGTCCAGCAAGGGCGACAGCGGGCGAAAGCTGGCCACGCGTCTCGCACATCTCGGCCGCGACAAGAGCCTCACTGGTCCTTTCGTCAATCCGCCCGTGATCCACGCCTCGACAGTTCTGTTCGACACCGTCGACGACATGATCCATCGCCGCCAGCGATACGTCTATGGACGGCGAGGGACGCCGACCAGCGATGCGCTGGAGATGGCGGTGCGCGAACTTGAGGACGCCGCCGGGGCGGTACTCTGCCCATCCGGCCTTGCCGCCGTCTCGACCGCCCTTCTCTCTTCCCTTTCGGCCGGCGATCACCTGCTGATGGCCGACTGCGCCTATGCCCCGGCGCGCATCTTCGTGTCGACCGTGCTGAAGCGCCTTGGCGTCGAGACCACGTTCTTCGATCCCGCCCTGGGCAGCGAGATCGACGCGCTCTTCAACGAGCGAACGCGTGCCGTCTATCTCGAGTCGCCCGGATGGATGACCTTCGAGATGCAGGACATTCCCGCCATCGCGGCGGTGGCGCATGCGCGTGGCGCCCTGGTCATTTGCGACAATACGTGGGCGACGCCCCTCTTCTGCCGGCCGCTGGACCTCGGCGCCGACCTGTCGCTCCAGGCGGGCACCAAATATCTCGGCGGCCACTCGGACGTCATGCTCGGCGTCGTCGCCGCCAACGAGCGGGCCTGGCCGCAACTCAAGGAAACCCATGGCCACATGGGCACCCACGTGGGTCCGGACGATATCTTCCTCGGGCTTCGCGGACTGCGAACCCTCGGCGTGCGGCTCGACCGGCACATGCAGTCGACGGCGACCGTCACGGACTGGCTTGCCGGGCGCAAGGAAGTTTCGCGTGTTCTCTATCCGGCGCGGCCGGACGATCCCGGTCATGCGATCTGGCGGCGGGACATGAGCGGGGCGACCGGGCTTTTCGGCCTCGTGCTCCGCGACCTGAACGAGCAGCAGGCGAAGGCCTTCATCGACGGCCTGGAGCTTTTCGGCATCGGGGCATCGTGGGGCGGGTTCGAGAGTCTGGCCGCCCTCGCACGCCCGGAGACCTTGCGTCGCACCACGCCGTGGCATGCCGAAGGCCCGCTCATCCGCCTGCATATTGGGCTGGAAGACCCCGGCGACCTGATCGCGGACCTCGAAGCGAGCCTTGACAGGGTCGCCGCCGGCGCCTGAGGCCACCTCAGGCGTCGCCAAACAGCGCCGATCGCAAGCCGCTGAGCATCCCGGGCAGGCCCGCCTTCCGGATCGCGGAGCTGCGTGCGACGACCATGCGCCTGTCGCGGAACTCGAATCCGACGCCGGCACGCGCCAGAGCGACGGCGTAGAGCCATGCGAACCCGCCTCCGAACGCGAGGCCCGCCAGCACGTCGCTGGGATAGTGGGCGTTGACCACGACCCGGCTCGCCGCGATGAGGAGGCAAGGCAACAAGACGACCACGGCGTAACGACGCGAAACAAGAATTGCCGTAATCGCGGCCGCACCCACCACCTGCGCGTGGCCGGAAGGAAAGCCCTGATAAATGTAGTCGAACATGAAGGGGTGGAACGAGATCGGGCCTTCGAGATGCAGCAGGGCCGGGCGGGACCGGCCGATGAACTGCTTGACGATGTTGAGCAGAATGCCGCTCGCCGCGATCGAGAAGAAAAGGAAGGCGGCGATGAAGCCAACCTCGCTCCATGCCGCGGCGCGCAGGCGGCTTGTCCGCGTCCAATCGGCGCAAAACAGGATAAGGCAGACCACGAAGGATACTTGAAGCAGCCAAACGGACTGCCCATACCGCGTGATCGTCTTGAAGAAGCGGCGGACGGGTCCGTCGAGGCCGCTCGCCCATTCGATCGCGGCTGCGTCGATGGTGAGTGCCACGACGATGGCGAGGGTAAGCACGACGGCGGCGTAAAGGACGATAGGCGTCGCCGGCTGCCAGGCTCGCGATGCCACCCGCCGGCGCCCGATGCGGCCGAGGCGACGGCGGATGAACGCCCAGTTCCGCGCGAAGCGCGTCGACCGCATCGTATCGCCGACCTGTTCCGGCGGCTTGCTCATCGCGCGTCAGCTCGGGTGATGATGCGGATGGAGACGGAGCGAAGCCGGCCGGTGCTGAACCCCGACACGTCTCCCTTGACCTCAAGGTTGAGGCCGAGGTCCTCCGCCCTCTGGCTGAAGGAGGCCTGTCGCCCGCGTTCGATCAGGGCAGCACGGCAGTCGCCGGCAGCGAGGAAGTCGGCGGCGCCTTCCGGGTCAGCGAGGCGAACCGCGCCGCCCCCGGCCAGCAGCAGGCTCGGCTCACGGAATCCCGCCGCGACGAATTGGGGATTGTCGCACTGCAAGACCGCGCGTGCTGCCGCCATCAGGCGATCGGCGGTGCGCAGGCCCGCAAAGTGCGGGACGATCATGCCGAAGACGGCGAGATAGAAGAGAACGGCCGAGACTACGGAAAGAGCGACCGCCCCGATCGCCGACTCGCCAGTCTGCAGCCACCGCCACGCAATCGCGGCGAGTGCGACGCTTCCGACGAGGACCACCGTCGCCATCGCGGCGGACTTGCCGTCCTCCGGCGCAAGCTCGGCGACCAGAACGACGCCCATCGCAAGCGGCACGAGGACGAGGCTGATCTTCAGGAGCCATGCAAGCCAGCCGGTGCGGCGGGTCGCCCCCTCATCGATTGCCGTGGCGGCGAGAATGGCAATGGCTGGACAGATCGGCAGGATTGCGTGGGGCAGCTTGACGGCGAAAACCTCGATGGCGATCCAGGACGGCAAGGCCCAGGCGAGGCAAAAGAACACGACCTTGCGCCGCGCGTTGTCGATCACGAAGGGCAGCGCCATCGCGGCGAATACCGCGCCCGGCCAGAAGACCAAACCGAAGATAAGGACATGACTGCCCGGCGGCACCTTGAAGCCGCTTTGAATTGCCAATTGCGCTCCTGTCGTATCCGGGGCGGCTTTTGACGCGGCGACGGCGATGGCGATGAGCCAGGGCAACAGGAGGAAGGCGAGCCAGATCGCGCCGGCCAGCGGCGCCAGCCGGCGCAGCCAGACCAATCCGCCGCGGTCGAATGAAAGGACCGCGATCGTCAGGGCGAGGACGATCGGGGCGACCGGTCCCTTGACGAGGATACCGAGCCCGAGGCCTGTCCAGAACAGGAAGGCGAGGAGGTAGTCGGGGGGGTCTTCCGAGCGCAACCAGAGGCGGGCCAGGGCGCCCTCTGACAACACCAGCGCCCCCAGCATCAGCGCATCGCCGCGGGCAACCTTGGCCTCGCCGACGAGGACGAAACCCGCCGCCATCAGCAAGCCGGCGAGGAGTGCGGATCGGGGCCGTCCGAAGGCAAGCGCCGCCCACCAGGTCAGCAGTGCCGCTGCCACAGCTCCCAACAGCGACGGCAGGCGATAGGATGAAAGGGTCGGTCCGTGTGCCCACGCCGCGAGCCCTTGCAGCCAGTAGCGGCCGATCGGGAGCAAGCGCCACGGCTCCTCGGCGAGACGAGGGTCTGAATAGTCGCCCGTAGCCGCCATCCGCTGCGTCGCCAGCACGGATTGGGTCTCGTCGCGGTCGAGTGGAGCGAGCGTCCCCAGCCCGGGCAAGAAGCACGCGAGGGCAACGATCAGGATCGCCAGCGCGCTCTTCAGCCGCGACGCCGCGAGGGTATCGACGAGGCCCTCGATCGTCGCCACCGCACTTGGGCGGAGCGAGACTTCGTTGACGGCGGCCATGGGTTCCCGCGACTCCGGGCTCGAAACGGCGCGGACGATAACAGGAAATTGCCGGCAGAAAAGATGCGTTACCGCGAACCGGGCATGTGCGGGGTGTTCGTTGAATTCGCCGAGCGGTTTCTGAATTT
>JBDTLN010000268.1:0-3988 GCA_039934795.1 Bauldia sp.
GGCGACCGCGCTCCGGCGCACTGAAGTGCTCGAGATCAATCGCGGCCAGGTAGTGCGGATGCTCGGCGAATATCCGCACGTCGCGCTTCGCTTGCGCGCTACGCTGGCACAACGGCTCAATGCCACGATGAGCGAGCTTGGCAAGGTGCGGACCGAGCTCGATCGGCAGAGCGGGCGCTAAACTCCTCTTCAGTCTCCGAGCGCAGCCATCACCGGAACGTGGTCGGACGGGCGTTGCCAGCCGCGGGCGTCGCGGACAATCTCAATGCGCTTCAGCCGGGGCGCGAGCGGCGCGCTGACCCAGATATGGTCGAGGCGGCGGCCACGATCCGATTGCGCCCAGTCGGCGGCGCGGTAACTCCACCAGGTGTAGAGCTTGTCGTCGGGAACGAAATGCCGGACGGCGTCGATCCAGCCGCCGGCGCGGCGCAGCGCTTCGAGGCCTTCGGTCTCGACCGGCGTGTGGCTGACGACGCGAAGCAGTTGCCGGTGCGACCAGACGTCGTTCTCGCCGGGGGCGATGTTGAGGTCGCCCACCAGGATCGCGTTCCGCTCGGTCTCGGGACCGGTCAGCCACCCGGTCATCTCGGCGAGGAAAGCCAGCTTGTGAGCGAACTTGTCATTGATCGCGGGATCCGGCTCGTCGCCGCCGGCAGGCACATAGAAATTGTGGATGACGATGTCGCCGGACGGATCGGCGACCGTGGCCGCGGCGTGGCGCGCATCATTCTTCGAGCAGAACCCGCGGGTCGAGGTGTCGGCGAAGGGGCGCTTCGAGACGATGGCGACGCCGTGATAGCCCTTCTGGCCGTTGACGAGGATGTGATCGTAGCCCCGCCTGCGGAACGGCTCATACGGAAAGAGATCGTTCCGGCACTTGATCTCCTGCAGGCAGAGAATATCGGGAGCGTGCGAATCGAGGAAAGCGCCGACGAGGCCGATGCGCAAGCGCACCGAGTTGATATTCCAGGTGGCGATGGTCAATGGCATGCGGCGCCGAGTGTGTTCGAAGCAGCCCGAAGGCATAACGGCCGCAAAAGAAAGCGGCCAGCCCCGGGGGAGGCTGGCCGCTCTCGCGCTTGTTCAGCGCCGCATCGGCCTTGCGGCCGACGCCGACGGATCGTCCTCGGCGAGACGGGGGGCGCTACCGATGGTGGACGACCCGTTCTAGGGGTGAAATGGGAGCCATGGCGGCCCGTTTCAAGAGCCGCATCCGGTCGCGGCGGATTGACTCTTGGTAACGTTCGCGCGGGCGTCAGGGGTTGATGACGATGCGGAAGAGGCCGGGATCGGGGCGCTTGCCGGTGGAGAGATTGAAGACCGCGACGGAGGTGTTGAGGCCTTGCGCGTCGGTGACGATCCACTGCTTCAGCTCATAAGTCTTTCGGTCGAAGATCATGGTCAGCTTGCCATCGACGAAGGCCGATTTCTGGATGATCAGCACCGAGACGATGTCGGACTCGATCCGCACCTGGCTGACCACGTCGCTGGAGGTGAGGTCGATATCATCGGCAAGGAGATATTTGAGCGGCGTCTTCGACAGGGGATAGAGGTCCTGGGTATTGGCCTTGTTGTCGCGCACCGCGACGCTCGATCCGTCGGAGATGACATCGAGCTTGACCGGCGGCCGATAGTGGAACCGGATCTTGCCGGGCTTGGAGATGAAGAACACGCCCTCCGACTGCTCGCCATTCGGGCCGCTCTGGACGAACTGGCCCTCCATGGTGCGGAAGCTGTTGAAGTAGGTGGTGACGTTCGACAGCGCGGCCTGCTGGTCCGGCGTGAAGGGCGAGGGGCCGGTGGGCGGCGCCTTTTTCTTCGGCTGAAGGAATTTCGGCAGCTTGAAGCCCTCGGCGGGCCGGACGGCGGAGTCAACGGCGGGGGCGGCCGGCGCGGAAATCGCGGCGAGTTTCGGATTGGGCCGCGGCAGCGGTACCGGATCGTGGACGGCGGCATAGAGGCCGCCCGCATTGGCGACGAGACAGATCGCCGCCATAAGGCCTGCCGCAACCGTCCGCCGCGCCCACATGGCGGAGATGCTCGTCCCGGAATCCAAGGCCTTCTCCATTAGCGCTCAGCCCTGAAGATAGTCCCAGCGAATCAATTTACCAGATCGAACGACGATTCGTCCGATCCCGTCAGGCCCTTGTCGCAGCATCGCCTGTGGCGAACCGGCGATCGGGTCAGCGCAGCTCACCTTCCTCAGGTACCAGGATCTCGCGCTTGCCGGCGTGATTGGCGGCGCCGACGACGCCTTCCTTCTCCATCCGCTCGATGATCGAGGCGGCGCGGTTGTAGCCAATTCCCAGCCGGCGCTGGATGTAGCTGGTCGAGGCCTTGCGGTCGCGGAGCACGATGGACACGGCCTTGTCGTAGTTGTCGGCGGCGTCCTCATTGCCGGCGGCCATCGGGTCGAAGCCGTCCTCGTCCTCTTCGCTCTCCTCGGCGGTGATCGCTTCAAGATAGTCGGGAGTGCCTTGCGCCTTGAGATGGGCGACGACCTCCTCGACCTCCTGGTCGCTGACGAAGGGGCCGTGGACGCGCTGGATGCGGCCACCGCCGGCCATGTAGAGCATGTCGCCCTGGCCGAGGAGCTGCTCGGCGCCCATCTCGCCGAGGATGGTGCGGCTGTCGATCCTGGAGGTGACCTGGAAGGAGATGCGGGTCGGGAAGTTGGCCTTGATGGTGCCGGTGATGACGTCGACCGACGGGCGCTGCGTCGCCATGATGACATGGATGCCGGCGGCGCGCGCCATCTGCGCCAGCCGCTGAACGGCACCTTCGATATCCTTGCCGGCGACCATCATCAGGTCGGCCATCTCGTCGATGATGACGACGATATAGGGCATCGGCTCGAGGTCGAGATTCTCCGTCTCGTAGATCGCCTCGCCGGTCTGGCGGTCGAAGCCGGTCTGCACGGTGCGCGAGATCTTCTCGCCCTTCTTTTCAGCCAGCTGCACGCGCGCGTTGAAGCCGTCGATGTTGCGCACGCCGACCTTGGACATCTTGCGGTAGCGGTCCTCCATCTCGCGCACGGTCCATTTCAGCGCCACCACCGCCTTCTTCGGATCGGTGACCACGGGCGTGAGCAGATGCGGGATGCCGTCATAGACCGAGAGTTCCAGCATCTTTGGGTCGATCATGATCAGACGGCAGTCCTGCGGCGTCAGCCGGTAGAGCAGCGACAGGATCATGGTGTTGATGGCGACCGACTTGCCGGAGCCGGTGGTGCCGGCGACCAGAACGTGCGGCATCTTGGCGATGTCGACGATGACAGCCTCGCCATTGATGGTCTTGCCGAGCGCCAGCGCCAGCTTGGCCTTGGTGGTTTCGAAATCGCGGCTGGCCAGGATTTCCCGGAGATAGACCGTCTCGCGCTTGGCGTTCGGCAGTTCGATGCCGATGGCGTTGCGGCCGGGCACGACGGCGACACGGCAGGCAATGGCGCTCATCGAGCGGGCGATGTCGTCGGAAAGGCCGATGACCCGCGACGATTTGATGCCGGGTGCCGGCTCGAGCTCGTACAGCGTGACCACCGGGCCCGGACGTACGGCGATGATCTCGCCCTTGACGCCAAAGTCCTCCAGCACGCCTTCGAGCAGGCGCGCATTCTGCTCCAGCGCATCCTTCGACAGGCTGGCATCGCGCACGACATTCTTCGGCTCGGACAGGAAATGCAGCGACGGCATTTCGAAGTTTTCGGAACCGATCAGCGAGGTCTGCGCTTCACGCTGGACACGGGCGCCAGGCGCCGGGCGCGGCGCCGGAGCGGCGACACGAGTGGCGGCATCGGAGCGGAAGTTCTGCACTTGCGCGGTTGACGCAGCGCGGCGCTGGACCGGCTCGTCGTCGAGATCGGTGTCCTCGTCCCCATTGTCGAAGCCGGCATCGAAGACCTCGTCATCGTCCGGGTCGACCGAGATGCTGCGATCGTTGACCATGGCGGCGAAGAATTCCGGCTCGACGCGGGCGCGGCCGTCGGCGCTCA
>JBDTLN010000269.1:0-3984 GCA_039934795.1 Bauldia sp.
CGCCCTTCTACGTCTATGCCTATGCCTTCGGCGACTGCCTGGTGAACTCGCTCTACGCCGTCTACGAGGATGCCCCGGCCGGCTTCCAGGAGAAGTATTTCACGCTCCTCAAGGCGGGCGGCACCAAGCACCACAAGGAACTGCTCGCTCCCTTCGGCCTCGACGCCACGGACCCGGGCTTCTGGCAGCGCGGTCTTGGCGTCATCGCGGGTCTGATCGACGAGCTTGAGGCGCTGGAGAAGTCGCAGGACTGAGGGTCGCCCTGGGAAGGGACGTTCAGCCCTCTGGCGAGTAGAGGCGGCGGGGCTTACCTATTCCGGCGTCGACGGACCGAGGGTATCCCCATGCCGCTCCTTTTCTTCATTCTCGTCGTCGTTTTGATTGCCCAGATCGGTTTCTGGAAAACCCTCGGCGCGATCGTCGGCGCAGCGGCGATGTTTGGCCTGCTCGTCGCGCTGGCTGTCGCGGTCGTGGTCTGCGGCGGCCTTTGGGCGCTCAGCCGGGTGCGGCGGATGTAGCCGGCGGCTGTAGCCATGAAAAGAAACCGATGTTATACGTTTTGTAGAACATTGGAGACTTGCCATGACCAAAGAAAGCGGGGCCCCGGCGGCGGAAGGGGCGGTAGTTCAGATAAGGAAAATCGGTAACTCGACGGGGATAATCCTACCCAAGGATCTGTTGGCGCGCCTCAAATTGCAGGTTGGGGACGTGCTGCATGTCGTTGAGATGACCGAGCGTGGGGTCAAGCTCAGCCCCTACGACCCCAAACATGCAAAGGCGATGGAGATCGCTCGGCGTGCTTTTCACAAATACGCCGACACTTTCAAAGCGCTTGCAAAGTGAAGCCGATCGAATGGCTTGATCTCGCAATCGTGCTCGATATTCATACGGAGCAGCTCGCCTTGTTCGGCGGTGGTGACGGGGTGCGGGACGTGGGCCTTTTGGAGTCTGCTTTGGCCAGACCGCTCAACAAGCATGCGTATGGCGAGACCAACCTGTCCGCGTTGGCCGCCGCTTACGCCTTCGGGATCTCGGGCAATCACCCGTTTATGGATGGAAACAAGCGATCGGCGTTTGCGTCAATCATTACCTTTCTTGGATTGAACGAGGTTGACTTCGATATCCCACCAGCAGAAGCCACCGCGATCATGTTCGCACTCGCTTCCGGCGACGTGGATGAGGTCGGGCTCGCCCGCTGGATGGCCGACAACATGCCGCGTGGCGCCAGCGTGAGCGGTACCTAGATTCCAGATCATGACCGACACCGAAAAAAATCGCCTCTCCGGACGGCTTGGGCGCTATGCCCGCGTCGGCGCCAATGTCGGTGGGGCGGCGGCGCGGATCGCGGGGGCGCGGCTTTTCGGGCGCGACTTCGGCGATGCCCGCAACGCCAGCGAGATCGTCGCGGCGCTCGGCGGGCTCAAGGGGCCGCTGATGAAGGTGGCGCAGCTTGCCGCCACCGTCCCCGATCTTTTGCCGCCGGAATTCGCCGCCGAACTACAGAAACTGCAGAGCGCGGCGCCGCCCATGGCGCCGGCTTTCGTCAAGCGACGCATGATGGCCGAGCTCGGGCCGGACTGGGAGCAGCGCTTCCGCTCCTTCGACCGCACGCCGGCGGCGGCCGCTTCGCTCGGTCAGGTCCATCGGGCGGTCGGGCTCGACGGCAGACAGCTCGCGGTCAAGCTCCAGTATCCCGACATGCAGTCGGCGGTGGAGGCCGATCTTTCCCAGCTCGGCATGCTCCTCGCCCTCCAGAGGAGATTCAACCCGGAGATCGACACCACTGAAATCGCTAAGGAAGTGACCGAGCGGCTGCGCGAGGAACTCGACTATCGGCGCGAGGCCCGGCACGCCGCGCTCTACCGCGCGATCCTTGCCGGCGAGCCGGCGGTTCGGGTCCCGGCGATCGACACGGCGCTCTCCACCGGCCGTCTCCTTGCCATGGAGTGGCTCGACGGCAAGCCGCTTCTTTCGTTCCTCGACCACAGCCTCGACGATCGCAACCGGATCGCCCGCGCCCTGTTCCGCGCCTGGTGGTTCCCCTTCGCACGATACGGCGTCATCCACGGCGACCCGCATCTCGGCAACTACACCGTGTTCGAGGAGAACGAGGGCACGCCGGGCGGCGTCAACCTCCTCGACTATGGCTGCATCCGCATCTTCCCGCCGGGCTTCGTCGCCGGCGGCGTCGATCTCTACGAGGGCCTCCGTACCGACAATCGCGACCGCATCGTCGCGGCCTATCAGGGCTGGGGCTTCAAGGGCCTCGCCAACGAGACCATCGACATTCTCAACATCTGGGCGCGCTTCATCTACGCGCCCCTCCTCGACGACCGCGTTCGCACCATCGCCGACGGCGTCGCGCCGCACGCCTACGGCCGCGAGGAGATCTGGCGGGTCAAGCAGTCGCTGAAGGCGAGGGGCCCAATCACCATCCCGCGCGAATTCGTGATGATGGATCGCGCCGCCGTCGGCCTCGGCGCGGTGATGCTCCACCTCAAGGCGGAAATGAATTTCCACCGCCTCTTCGCCGAGACCATCGACGGCTTCGACGTGACGAAGCTAGCCGCCCGCCAGACGAAGGCGCTGAAAGGTGTCGGGCTCGTATAGAGGCGCGGGTCTGTTAGCGGCGTCCGACCGGCCAGAAATCCGTCCCCAGCCGCGCATCCAGCGACCACCCCCCGGCGCCGGCTGCGGCGAGGCACAGGAACCCCCCGGCGAGGCCGAAATCCTTGCCGAACTGGATGGCCTCCGTCACGTCGCCGAGGTTGCTGTGGAAGATGAGCGCGGTCAGCGCGCAGAAGGTGGCCAGCGCGATCGCGGCCAGGCGGGTACCGAGGCCGAGCAGGAGCATGACGCCGCCGGCGAGTTGCAGCAGCGCCGCCGGCCAGAGCAGGGAGCCGGGCACGCCGAAGCTCTGGATGAAGGAGTGATTCTCGTCCGGAAAACGCGCGATCAGCGTTGCGTCGTAGATGAAGATCGCGGAGACGAAGATGCGCCCTGCGAGCAGAGCAAGGTTCTGCGGCGTTGCCATGGGAGGCCTCCCTCAGCCCGGTCAACGCGCGAGGCCTTCATCCTATTCGGATCGGCGGGAGGCGAGGCGAGGGCGGATCGGCGCGAGGTCGAGGGCGGCGCGACACGACGGCGATTGCCGTGTTGCCGCGTTTTTCATATAAAGCGGCGGCTTTCACCGGTTGGCGAGGGAATAGAGGCATGGCTGAGCATCACGGCACGATGGAAGTTGGCAAAGCCACCGGCAACGACTATGGCGAGCACGAGCGCACCTACCGTTTTTTCATCGGCCTTTCCAAGTATGGCACCCTCACCGTTGTCGTCATTCTCATCCTGATGGCGATCTTCCTCCTCTGAACGCCCTCCGGCGCCTTCGCGGCGCCTCCCTTCCTGCACCCTCTCTGCCGGCCGACGCCCCGGCAGAGGCCGAATCGGGACAAGCCTGAAATGAAGATCGCGGTGCCGGCGGAGCCCGACAAGTCTGAGACGCGCGTCGCGGCGACGCCGGAGACCGTCAAGAAGTTCGTGGCCCTCGGTGGCGACGTGACGGTGCAGTCGCGTGCCGGCGCCGGATCGCGCATTTCCGACGCCGACTATGAGGCGGCTGGCGCGAAGATCGCGGAGACCGTTGCCGCCGCCGTCAAGGACGCCGACATTGTTCTCTCTGTCCGCCGCCTGCCGGCGGAATCGCTGAAGGGCGTCGCACCCGGGGCGCTGGTCGTCGCCATCATGGATCCCTATGGCAACGATGCGGCGGTCAAGGGCCTCGCCGAGACCGGCGTCGCCGCCTTCGCCATGGAACTGCTGCCGCGTATTTCGCGGGCGCAGGTCATGGACGTGCTGTCGAGCCAGGCGAACCTTGCCGGCTACCAGGCGGTGATCGATGCCGCCGCCGAGTATGGACGGGCCTTGCCGATGATGATGACGGCGGCCGGTACGGTGCCGGCGGCGCGGGTCTTCGTGATGGGCGCC
>JBDTLN010000270.1:0-3984 GCA_039934795.1 Bauldia sp.
CTGGGTGGTCCGCCCCGACCCTTTGTCGGCGCGGTAGGTATCACGGGATTGCGACGGCGAAAAGGTCGGCCGAAGGAAGTCAGGCGGCGGGTGCAGCGACCGGCTGACGGGCTCGGGCCATCCACAGATCGAGCGTAGAGGCGTCGGCCGCGCTGACGCTGAGACCAAGGCTGCTTCGCCGCCACAGAACATCCGTCGCCGTCCGCGCCCACTCCTCCCGCATGAGGTAGCCGACTTCGGCTTCGGTGAGGCCGCCACCGAAACGGTGGCCGAGGTCTTCGGCGCGGCGCGCACCAGTCAGGATCGTCGGGGCGCGGGTGCCATAGGCCGCGACCATGCGCGTCGCGTCGGCCTCGGGGACAAACGGATAGGCGGCCCTGAGGGCGCGGACGAGATCGGCCGTGCCGTCGACAGCGAAGTGGCCGCCCGGCAGCGGCGTCCCCCGGGTCCAGCGCGGCCCCATGGCGACGTGCTGGGCAAAGGCATCGACCGCCGCTTCGGCCATCACCCGATGACCGAACGTCGCAACGTCGAATACCGATACGAGCGGCGCGATGTCCTCGGGCGTGTCGCGCTCCATGTCGCCGGCGAAAGGATGGCCGCGACCCGCTTCCCGGCCGACGCGCACGACGCGGACGGCGGCGGCCGTCCACGCAACATCGTCGGTGCCGACCGGCTCCCGGAGCCAGAAGTTGACGGCCTCGGTCAGGTAGTCGATGTCGGCGCCACTCGCCGCGGCGAGGCCGGGGTCGCCGGCGTGCCCGACTTCCGACGGGCCAATCAGCGTGAAGCCGCCGCCGATGGGCACGGCGAAGACCAGGCGCCCGTCGCCGGCGGTCAGGACATAGCCGCGATCTCCGCCGGCCTTCCGCGCCGTAATGATGTAGCTGCTCCGGACCAGGGTGACTTCCGGACGGGAGACGTCAGGGATGACCGTGCCAAGCAGTTCGCCGGCGTAGCCACCGGCCGCATTGACCAGTGCCCGGGCGACGATCTTCCACTGCGCACCGGTCTCGACCGACTCCAGCGTTATCTTCCAGAACCAGCCCTCACGGCGCGCTTCGACACAGCGGGTGCGGGGCCGGATCTCGGCGCCGCGCGCCCGCGCATCAGAGGCGTTCAGGATGGCGAGGCGCGCGTCGTCGACCAGACAGGCGGAAAATTGCCGGGCGCCGCGGAAACCGGCCTTCAGCACCTGGCCCGCCTCGTGTCCCGCGAGCCTGATCACCGTGGACGGCGGCAGCACCTTGCCGCTCCGGACCCGGCCATGGGCGGAAAGGGCGAGCCGGCGCAACCGCCCGCGCGCGCTGTGCCCCGGCATGACGAGGGTCAGAGGCCGCAAGAGATGCGGTGCGTCCCGCAAGAGCGCGGCTTCCTCGGCCCGCGCCCGCAGCGAAGCGAGAAGGCGAAAGCGCGGCCGGCCATGCAGCAGCCCGTCGAGGGTCGTGCGGCCGCTATTCGAGGTCGCGCCACCGGCGAGATCGCCGCGATCGCAGAGAAAGACGCTCATGCCGCGACCGGCCGCGTCCCGGGCCACCGCGCAGCCGGCGAGCCCGCCTCCGATAACGGCCAAATCGTAGGTCGACAGCGCCAAGACCACTCCCCGAACCCACCCGGGTCAGGGGAAACAATGGCTTATCGGCCTGTAAAAGCGAAGGGTTAAAGCGGCACGGGAAATGGTGGCTAGACTCGTCCCATCAGCACCAGAATGAGAACCACGATCAGGATGACGCCGATGATCCCCGACGGTCCGTAGCCCCAGTTGCTCGAATAGCCCCAGCGCGGCACGGCGCCGATGACCAGCAGGATGAGGAGAATGAGGAGGATAGTCCCGAGCATCGTAAGCGCTCCTGAAGGCCCGCGGAAATGCCCCGGACTGGCCGGTGCTGAACGAAAACGCGGCGATGGCCGAAGGGTTCCTTGCGATCCGACCGTGACTTTCCGGCAGCCTGCCTGTACCAGAGCGCGCCGGATGGGGAGACGCGTGGAAATGCGCCTGAGCGATTTCAAGATCCTGACCTTCGACTGCTACGGCACGCTGATCGACTGGGAGACCGGCATGGCCACGGCCCTGCAGCCGCTCGTCGCCCGCGCTGGCCGAGCTTTGACCCGCGACCAGATTCTCGAAGCCCATGCCCGGCACGAGTCCGCCCAGCAACTGGTGACTCCCGCCCGGCGCTATCGGGAACTCCTTGCTATCGTCTACAAGCGGCTCGCCGAGGAATGGGGTGTTCCGGCTTCGTGGGACGAGTGCCTTGCCTACGGCCGCTCCGTCGGCGAGTGGCCCGCCTTCCCCGATTCCGCCGACGCTCTCGCCTATCTCGCCCGCCACTTCAAGCTGGCGATCCTCTCCAATGTCGACAATGAGAGCTTTGGATTTTCCAACGCGAGGCTCGGCGTCACGTTCGACGCCATCTACACCGCCGAGGACATCGGCTCCTACAAGCCCTCACCGCGCAATTTCGAGTACATGCTCGATAAACTCGCCGGGCGCGGCTTCGCCAGGACCGACATCCTCCACACCGCGGAAAGCCTGTTTCACGACCACCATCCGGCCAACGGCTTCGGCCTTGCCTCGTGCTGGATCCACCGCCGCCACGCGGCGACCGGCTTCGGCGCGACGATGAATCCGGGCGCCCTGCCGCGGATCGATTTCCGCTTCACGAGCATGGCGGAACTCGCCGAAGCCCATCGGCAAGAAGGCCGCGCTACGGCCTAGCAAGTTACCTAAACCCGCGCGAAAACCGGCAGGCGGCTCAGTCCGGGTTGAAGTTCAGCGCCACGCCATTGATGCAATAGCGAAGGTGGGTCGGCGGCGGCCCATCATCGAAGACGTGGCCGAGATGACTGCCGCAGGTCGCGCAGTGGACCTCGGTGCGCACCATGCCATAAGCCCGGTCAACCGAAGTCTCGACCCCGCCGGCTATTGGGTCGTTGAAACTCGGCCAGCCGGTGCCGCTCTCGAATTTTAGCTTCGACTTGAACAGCGGCTCATTGCAGCCGGCGCAGGAGAAGGTGCCCGCCCGCTTCTCATGCAGGAGCTCGCAGCTACCTGGCGCTTCGGTGCCGTGGCCGCGCATGATGTGGAACTGTTCCGGGGTCAGCAGCCGGCGCCATTCCTCGTCGGTATGGGTGACCTTGAAGGCACTTGCTTTCATGAATTGCTCCTCGCTCCGCGGCCGGCGCGCTGTCCACGCCCACAATCGCCATTCGAACTCAGTATTCCATTGCTCATATATAGGCGGCTCCGGCCCGGCCGCCCAATCGTGGGCTTATCCCAAGGCACTGGCGCCTCGCGTCGCAATTGTGGCGGAGACAAGGCAAGCCGGCTAAACTGGCCTGTAGGCGCCAGCGATTTTTGCGACGGCGCCTGCTGCATCGAGGTGGGGTCGTGCCGATTTTTGGCGCGGCTTACAAACCCCGGGCAGTCAAAAGGGAGGCAGCCGGCCGGTGAACCCGCGCCGGCGCCTTTCGTCTCAGGGGCGCCACCGTCCCGGCATCGTCACAGGATGTTGTGATTCTGGAGCACGGTCAGACACGCCGGGCTGATGTCGTTGCGGCGCTCGACGAGGCACGTCAGGAAGGCGGCATTGCCGGAACCCGGTTTGACGGCCTGGCAGAATTTGCGGACGTCGGCGCGGCACGCTGCCCGCTCCTGCGGCGTACCCGGCTCGCCTTCCGCTGAGGCAAGACCGGGCGCCAGCATCGTCAAAACCAGCATTAACAACGCGGCCTTCGACATTACGTCTTCTCCTCAAACGCCGCCGTCAGCGACAAATCAACGCCCCCGCGATAGAAACCGTAGGTGCTAACGCGCAACGGACAAACTTGGTTGCGCGTGAGCCTGTGGATGAGGAAGCACGCCGACGCCGTCGTGAGCACGGCGCGAGCCGGATATGAATGGTCAGGTCAGGCGGCGCTTGGTGGGCGCGACAGGGATCGAACCTGTGACCCGCTGATTAAGAGTTTGCCCCCGCGCTCCTG
>JBDTLN010000271.1:0-3980 GCA_039934795.1 Bauldia sp.
CGGTGATGTTGCCGAAGCGCGCCAGGGTGACGAAGCCGGCAAGTCCGGCGAGGGCGCCGGAGAGGACGAAGGCGATGAAGACGATGCGTTTCACCGGCAGGCCGATGAGCGCGGCGGCGTCCGGATTGGAGCCGATGGCATAGAAACGGCGGCCGAAGGTGAGGAAGCTGGTGCCGAGCTGGAAGAGGACGACGATGGCCAGCGCCACCATGAAGAGGACGCGGATATCGAATTCGCCGATCGAGATGAGGTTGAGCCGCGGCAGGTTGATGAGCCAGGCCGGCAGGCTGTCGGTGGTCACGGTCCTGGCACCGGACAGATCAACGAGGACGCCGCGATAGATGGCGAGCGTGCCGAGGGTGACGATGATCGAGGGCACGCGACCCCAGGCGACGATGACGCCGTTGATGGCGCCCATCGCCGCACCGAGGGCGATGGCGATGAGCACAGCGAAAACCGGCGGAATACCGTTGTTGTTGGCAATCAGCGTGCCGACGAAATAGGCCGAGCAGCCGACGATCGAGCCAACCGACAGGTCGATGTTGCGGGTCAGCACGACCAGCGTCTGACCAACCGCGACGATGGTGATGATGGCGACGCTGGAGGCGATGCGGTTGAAGGTGCGCGTCGTGTAGTAGCTATCGATCAGCGAGCCGAAGAACAGCACCGCGACGATGATGAGAAGGAGGAGGCTGAACTCGCGGACCTGCTCGGGCCGGACGTGACGCCGCAACCAGGTCATGCGGCGACCTCGTGCTCAGCGGCCTGGCCCATGGCAGCGGTCATGATCGATTCCTGAGTCGCTTCGGCACGATCGAAGATCGCCATCTGGCGTCCCTCGCGCATCACCAGCACGCGGTCGCTGATCGCCAGCACCTCCGGCAGGTCGGAGGAGATCATGATGATGCCGATGCCTTCGGCGGCGAGTTCGCCGATCATGGCATGGACCTCGGCCTTGGCGCCGACATCGACGCCGCGCGTCGGCTCGTCAAGGATCAGCACCGAAGGCCTGGTGTTGAGCCACTTCGACAGCATCACCTTCTGCTGATTGCCGCCAGAAAGCTTGGCGACGGCAAGATCGACCGAAGGCGTGCGGATGGCGAGGCGTTTGCGGAAGGCCTCGGCGGTCGCCCGTTCCATGGCGGTGCGGACGAGGCCGAGCCGGTTGAGATAGCGTTGCAGCACCGGCAAGGTGATGTTGGCCGAGATCGACATCGGCAGCGACAGGCCGAGCTGGCGGCGATCTTCCGACACGTAGGCGATGCCGTAGTCCATGCCTTCGCGCGGCGTGCGGACCGTGATCGGCTTGCCGGACAGCGCAATCGTGCCGGACGTCGCCGGCTCGATGCCGAACAAGGCGAGGCCGACATCGGTGCGGCCGGCGCCGATCAGGCCGCCGAGGCCGAGCACCTCGCCGCGATGGAGGTCGAAGCTGACATCCTCGAACACCCCCTCGCGGGAGAGATTGCGTACCGAGAGGAGAAGGTCGCCCTTCGGCGCCGGCGGGCGCGGCTGCAGCAAGCCCATCTCGCGCCCGACCATGTCGGCGATCGCCCGCTGCGGCGTCGCCTCGGCCCGCGGCCGCGTCGAGATGTGCCGTCCGTCGCGGAAAACGCTGACCTTGTCGGCGATCTCGAAGACTTCCTCGATGCGGTGGCTGACGAAGAGGATGGCGACGCCCTGGGCACGCAGGTCGCGAACCAGCTTGAAGAGCTGCGCCACCTCGTGAGCCGACAGCGAGGCCGTCGGCTCGTCCATGATGAGGACGCGGACATTAAGCGAGATCGCCTTGGCGATCTCGACCGACTGTTGCGCGGCAAGGGTAAGGCCGCGCGCCGGGCTGCGCACGTCGAGGGCGACGCCAAGTTCGGCAAGGATCGCCTCGGCATCGCGGAACATGCGCCCCCAGCCGACCACCTCGCCGCGGTCCTGATGGCTGACGAAGATGTTCTCGGCGACGTTGAGGTCGGGGAAGAGGAGCGGCTCCTGGTAGATGGCGGCGATGCCGAGCCGCTGCGCTTCGGCGGCGCTGCGAATCTGCACCGGCGCACCGGCGAGAAGAATCTCGCCGCGGTCTGGCTGGTGCACGCCGGTGATGATCTTGATGAGTGTCGACTTGCCGGCGCCGTTCTCGCCGAGGAGGGCATGGATCTCGCCGGGATAGAGGACGAGCGAGACATCCTCGAGGGCCTGGGTCGCGGCGAAACGCTTGGCGACATTGCGGATTTCAAGAACGGCGGCCGATGCGGCGCTTTGGCCGCCGTCGCCTTCGACGCGCGCCGCATCCCTGTCCGTCACGGCGTCCGCCTCCTCCCGGCAGAAAAGGGGCAAGCCTTAGCGGCCTATCTCCCTTTGTCATTTCCCGCAGCGACTATATTGAAACGTTATCGGCGACCGCAAGCGTTTCCCGCTGCGTTCATGCTACTAAAATCGATCCACCGCGGCGACGGTCGGGATTTGGCGCGCGTCAGCCTTTTCGCGGCGTACGCATCGGCTTGTTCGGGGCCGGCGGCCGGCCCATCGCCACTGCTTGTCTTTCCAGCCTCTCCGGGTAAGTTGGAAACGATGCCAAGAATTTGAGCAATCGGCCGCTGGCTTATGCTGGCGCGTGAAATGCGACGCGAGAGGGCCCATGGACCAATACGACGTTATCGTCGTCGGCGCGGGATCTGGCGGCGGTGTGGCTGCGGCGCGCCTGACGGAGGACCCGGATTGCCGTGTGCTGCTTCTCGAGGCCGGCCCGGATTTTCCCCGCGAGGAGGTCATCCCGCCGCTCTTCACCGTCAGCGGCGAGCATAGCTGGAAGACCGCGGCCATCCCCGAATTCGACTGGGATTTCTTCAACGCCGACCGCTCCGGGACGCTGAACGGACGCCAGCTCTGGCTGCCGCGCGGCCGCCTGATGGGCGGCACGTCGATGGTCAACGCCACCATCGCGGCACGAGGCGCGCCGTTCGACTTCGACCGCTGGGCGGCGATGGGCGCGACGGGCTGGGCGTGGAGCGACGTGCTCCCCTATTTCATCCGGATCGAGAACGACCTCGATTTCGGCGACCAGCCGATCCACGGCAAGGACGGCCCGATCATCATCCAGCGCTACAAGCCGGAGAGCTGGGCGCCGGTCAATCGCGTCATGTATGAGAGCTGCGTCGAGCTTGGCATCCGCGAGGCGCCCGACCTCAACGGCCTCGACGCCCATGCCGGCGTCGTCGGCGTCATGCCCCACAACCGCTACAAGGAGGTGCGCCTCGGCACGCTCGTCACCTACATCCGTGCCGCGCGCCAGCGGCCCAACCTGACGATCCGCGCCGGCGCCCTCGCCGACCGCGTGCTCCTGTCCGGTTCCCGGGCCGACGGCGTCGCCTATGTCGGCAGCGACGGCAAGCCGGCGACCGCCTATGCCGACCAGATCATCGTCAGCGCCGGCGTCTACAACACGCCCGCGATCCTGCAGCGCTCCGGCATCGGCCCGGCGGATTGGCTGAAGCCGGCCGGCATCGACGTTGTCGCCGATCTGCCGGTCGGCAGGAACCTCCTCGATCACCCCGGCTTTGCCATGATCTTCAAGGGCGACGGCCTCGGCGTCACCACCGGCCGCTCCTTCGTCGCCGATGTTCGCGGGCCGGCGGGACCTACCGGCGAGCCGGCCTGGCAGACGCACCCGTTTCCCGTCGACGAGGAGGAAGGCAAGGCTGGGTTCTGGACCTACCTCACCCACGCGCTGGCCCAGGGCGAGGTCGCCATCCAGAGCCGCGACCCGCGCCAGGCGCCGCTGATCGACCATCGCTACAACACCGTCGGGACGGACCGGCAGAATTTCGACGACGCCCGCGCGTTCTGCAAGGAGATGCTGGCGAGCGCGACGTTCCAGCGGCGCAACGCGACCTGGGTCGACGACATCGACCAGCCGATCGCCGACGCGCTCGCCGACCGCCTCGGCGCCGCCCATCACCAGTGCGGCACCACCAAAATGGGCCCGG
>JBDTLN010000272.1:0-3978 GCA_039934795.1 Bauldia sp.
CTCATCGCCGATGGTACGGATTTCGTCTCCCGCCCGGTCGAGACGCTCACCCTCGACTTCGCCGGAATCGTCGGTGACCACCACGCCGGGCTCACCCGGAAGTCTTCCTCGCGCGAGCCGTGGTATCCACGCGGCACGGAACTGCGAAACGACCGTCAGTTGACCATCGTCTCGTCGCCGGAACTGGCCGAAGTGGCCTTGGCGATGGAACTGCCGTCAATCGAGCCGGGCTGGATCGGGGCCAATCTGGTCTTCGACGACATCCCGGATCTCGCGGCGTTGCCGCCAGGCACGAAACTACTCTTCGCCGGTGGCGCGACGCTCACCATCGAAGCGGCGAACGACCCCTGCCGGCGCGCCGGCCGCTCGATCGCCGCGCATTTCCCTGCCCGCCAGGGGCTCGAGCTCCTGTTCCCGAAGGTGGGGCGACACAAGCGCGGCCTCGTCGCCTCGGTCGAGAAGCCGGGGACGATCGCGGCGGGAGAGGCGGTGAAATTGATGGTGCCGGCTCGATTGCTCGCCTCGGCGAGGTTGCTTTCTATAGCGGAGAGCGGCGAACCGCGTCGGTGATCGCCGAGGAACCGACGGTGGTCCGGCGGTCATCGGATCGGCGAAGGTTTTGAGGCGGCCAAAGCGCCATGGTAAGGATCGCCGCGCCCAGCAACGAGCTATGCCCATGACATCCTGGTCGCCGGCCCAGTACCTGAAATTCGAGGACGAACGGTCGCGTCCGGCGCGTGACCTTCTCGCCGCCGTACCGCTGATTGCGGCGCGCCGCGTCATCGACTTTGGCTGCGGTCCGGGCAACTCGACCGAGCTGCTCGCGGCCCGCTTTCCCGAGGCGGAAGTCACCGGCCTCGACAGTTCGCCGGAAATGCTGGCCGAGGCGCGGGTGCGCCTGCCGCGGGCGCGATTTGTCGAGGCGGATCTGGCCGCATGGTTGCCGCCTGAGCCGGTCGACCTGCTCTTCGCCAACGCGGTCTTCCAGTGGGTGCCCCGGCACCTCGATGTTCTGGAACGCCTTCTCGCAAGCCTGCCGTCCGGCGGCGTCCTCGCCGTGCAGATGCCCGACAATCTGGCGGAACCCTCCCATGAGGCGATGCGGGAGGTGGCGGCTTCGGGCCCGTGGTCCGGCAAACTTGCTTCCGCAGTCGGCCGCCGCGACTCGCTGCCGCCACCAGCGGTCTACTACGATCGGCTGAAGCCCACCTCGACGCACGTCGAAATCTGGCACACCGTCTATAATCACGCCCTGGCAGGACCGGACGCGATCGTAGAATGGGTCAAGGGCACGGGCCTGCGGCCGTTCCTCGCGCCACTCGATGCCGCCGAGACTTCGGACTTCCTGGCGCAATACAGAGCGCGGCTCGCCGCCGCCTACCCGCCGCGCGTCGACGGGTCGGTTCTTTTCCGGTTTCCGCGCATCTTCATCGTCGCCATGAAAGGCTGAGTATGCGTCTCGATATCTCCGAAGTCATCGACCGTTTCCCCGATTTTCGCGTCGCCTTCATCGTTGCCCGCGACCTTGCCATTCCCGCCGCGCGTCCCGCCGAACTCGCCGCGATTATCGCGGAACGCGAGGCGGCCTGCCGCGCCCTGTGGGGCGGTACCGAGCTCTCCGAAATTCCGGGCGTCGCCGCGTGGCGGCGCGCCTATCGCGCCTTCGGCATCAAGAAGACCAGCTACCGCTCCTCCGTCGAGCGCCTCGTCAAGAATGTTCTCGCCGGTCGCTCGCTCCCCGAGATCAACGGCTTCGTCGATGCGTACAACGCCGTCTCACTGACCCATGTCACGCCGGCCGGTGCCGACGATCTCGACAAGGTTTTGGGCGATGTCGCCTTCCGCTTCAGCCGCCCCGGCGACAGTTTTCTCGACATGGCCGGCGGCGAGGATGGCGGGGAGGGGCCGGCATTTGATCCGCCGAAAGAGGGCGAGGTTGTCTACGCCGACGCGGAGAAGGTTTTGTGCCGCCGGTGGAACTGGCGTCAGGATTCACGCTCGCTGGTAACGACGGAGACGCGTCGGGTCATCCTGACAATCCAGTTCAACGGCGCAGGTGATCTCAATGATGCTACAGCCGATTTCCTTTCTCTAGTCGATCGCTTCGTCGGCGGATCCGCGGTCGTGACCATCGCCGACCGCACGCGGCCCTCGGTCGAGGTCGCCTAAGAGCTGGGCGTTCGCCAGTCCTTCTTGCAAATCCGCTGCGAGAGGCATAAGGATATCTTTATGTCTTTTCGTCAAAGAGGAGAGCATGGCGTGACCTTGCCTCTGGACACCTTGATTGGAGCCCTGAAGGCCGCGGGCGAGCGGACGCGCTTGCGCATCCTGGCGCTCCTCGACGACGCGGAACTCACGGTCAAGGACCTGACCGCCATACTCGGCCAATCCCAGCCGCGCATATCCCGGCACCTGAAGCTTCTTGCTGAAGCCGGGCTCGTTGACCGCCACCCGGAAGGTGCCTGGGTCTTTTATCGCCTCAGCGAGAATCCCGCCCGCAGCATTGCCCGCGACCTGACCAGTTTCGCCGACGCCGCCGATCCGGCGTTGACGCGCGATCGCGAGCGCCTGGCGCAGGTCAAGCGTGAGCACGCGGACCTGGCGCGGCGCTATTTCGCCGAGAGCGCCGCCGCCTGGGATACGATCCGCGCGCTGCACGTCTCCGAGGCTTCGGTCGAGGCAGCCATCCTCGACGCTCTCGGCGGGCGCCGCTTCGATTCATTGCTCGATCTCGGTACCGGCACCGGCCGCGTCCTCGAGCTGCTCGCGCCGCTCTACAACCGCGCCGTGGGCGTCGATGCCTCGACGGACATGTTGTCCGTCGCCCGCGCCAATCTTGACCGGGCCGGTATCGCCAATGCCCAGGTCCGTCTTGGCGATATCTACAATCTGCCGCTGCCGCGCGATTCGTTCAGCCTCGTCACGATCCACCAAGTCTTGCACTATCTCGACGATCCCGAGCGGGCGATCGCCGAGGCGGCGCGGGTGCTGCGTCCCGGCGGCCGTTTGCTGGTGGTCGATTTCGCCCCGCACGCACTGGAGTTCCTGCGCGAGCGCGACGCCCATCGCCGCCTCGGCTTCGGCCATGAGCCGATGCGCCAGTGGATCGAGGCGCCCGGCCTCGCCCTCGACAAGGCCATCGATCTTTCCGCCGGGAGGGGACCGGAGAAGCTGACGGTCACTCTCTGGCTCGCCCACGACCGTCGCATTCTCATGGCGGACAAGCCGGCCGGCCGGGAGGTCGCGTGATGCCGGTTCCGGTCCATCGCCCCAGCCGCATCCTCGGCAACGACGCCGGTCTCAAGGTTTCGTTCGAGTTCTTTCCGCCGAAGACCGAGGCGATGGAACAAACGCTGTGGCACTCGATCGAGCGCCTGGCGCCGCTGTCGCCGAGCTTCGTGTCGGTGACCTACGGCGCCGGCGGATCGACGCGCGAGCGCACCCACGCCACGGTGGCGCGGATTCTGGCCGAGACGCCGCTGAAGCCCGCGGCGCACCTGACCTGCGTTGCCGCGACCCGCGACGAGGTCGGCAGTGTCGTTGCCGCCTATCGTGATGCCGGCGTTCGCCACATCGTGGCGCTGCGCGGGGATCCGGTTGAGGGCGCGGGCGCCCGTTACCAGCCGCACCCGGGCGGCTATGCCAACGCCGCGGCGCTGGTCGCCGGTATCGCCGCCCTCGGCCATTTCGAGATTTCGGTCGCCGCCTATCCGGAGAGGCACCCGGAAAGTCCCTCCGTCGGCGCCGACATCGACATGCTGAAGCGGAAGGTCGACGCCGGCGCCACGCGGGCGATCACCCAGTTCTTCTTCGACAACGACGTTTTCGAATCCTACCTCGATCGTGTCCGCGCGGCGGGCGTCGGCATTCCCATCGTGCCGGGCATCGTGCCGGTCCAGAATTTCAAGGCTGTCGCCGGCTTCGCCGCCAAGACCGGCGCCACCGTGCCGTCCTGGTTGGCCCGCCGTTTCGACGGAC
>JBDTLN010000273.1:0-3957 GCA_039934795.1 Bauldia sp.
CCTTCGCTATCTGCGCGCGCCGAATTCTCGCAACAAGGCAACGGCCACGTCATGTTCCTGGAGAGGACCAGCGAATTCAACGCGCGCATCTTCGACTTTCTCGAGAAGCGGACGGGACGGAGATAGATGGCGAGCGGCAACAACTTCCGGCGTGTGTTCGGCGAGGGCAAACCGGTCATCGCCATGGTGCATCTCGGTGCCCTGCCCGGCTCGCCCCTCCATGACGCCGAGACCGGCGTCGAGGGCATCCTTGCGGGGGCGCGGAAGGACCTTCTCGCGCTGCAGGCGGCCGGGTTCGACGCCGTCATGTTCGGCAACGAGAACGACCGGCCCTACGAGTTCAAGGTCGATGCCGCCTCGACCGCGACCATGGCCTATGTCATCGGCCGCCTGAAGCCGGAGATCGCCGTGCCGTTCGGCGTCAACGTGCTCTGGGACCCGATGAGCACCATGGCGCTGGCCGCAGCTGCCGGCGCCCATTTCGCGCGCGAGATCATGACCGGCACCTATGCCTCCGACATGGGGCCGTGGAAGCCCGACGCCGGCGCCGCGGTACGCTATCGCGACCGGCTCGGCCGGGCGGACCTCGCGCTCCTCTACAATGTCTCGGCCGAGTTCGCCTGGTCGCTCGACCGGCGGAGCCTCGCCGACCGGGCGCGGAGTGCCGTCTTCTCCTCGATCCCCGACGCCATCCTGGTCTCCGGCGCGATTACCGGCGAGGCGGCGGCGATGTCGGACCTCGAGGCGGTCAAGGCCGTCCTGCCGACGACCCCGGTGCTCGCCAATACCGGCGTCAAGCATGAGACCGTCGCCGACGTGCTGAAGGTCGCCGATGGCTGTATTGTCGGCTCGTCGCTGAAGGTCGACGGCAACACATGGAACGCCGTCGATCCGGCACGGGCGGCCGAGTTCATGCGGATCGTCCGGCAGGCGCGGAAAGGCTGACGAAATGGCGCGGGGTGCGCGGAAAGGCGAACCGGCGAGGGGCCTCCGGGCCGAACTTGGCGCGCTGATGCTCATCCCCGGGCTCAGCGGCCATGAGGGGCGGGTGCGGCGCTACCTTGCCGCCGCGCTGAAGGCGCTCAGCCTTGCCACCAGCACCGACCGGCTGGGCAATCTCATCGCCACGGTCAAGGGTTCGGGCAAGGCGCCGTCGATGATGCTCTTCGCCCACATGGACCAGCTCGGTCTCGTCGTCCGGAAGATCGAGGACAGCGGACTCATTCGCGTCGAGCGGCTTGGCGGCGTTCCCGAGCGGGCGCTGCCGGCGCAGGCGGTGCTTTTCTCCATCGGCGAGGGCCGCGACCGGCCTGGCGTCATCGCCAGCAAGAGCCATCACGCGACATCGCCGGAGGAGAAATACCGCGTCGTTCCCTATGCCGAGCTTTTCATCGACGGCGGTTTCGCCAACAGCGACGCGGCGCGCGCCGCCGGCATCGATATCGGCACGCCCGTCGTCTATGCACCGCAGGTGCTGGCTCTCGATGGCCAGCGCATTGCCGGCACATCGATCGACGACCGCGCCGGCTGCGCCGTCATCCTCGCCGTGGCGCGGGCGCTTGTTGCACTGCCGCCGAAAGCGACGGTGCATCTCGTCTTCTCGGTGCAGGAGGAGTTCAACCTTCGCGGCGCCGTGACGGCGGCCCAGATGCTGAAGCCCGATATCGCCATCCAGCTCGACCTCATCCTTGCCACCGACACGCCCGACATGGCGGCGCGCGGCGATGTGGTGCTCGGCGCCGGACCGGCGATGAGCCTCTACTCATTCCACGGCCGTGGCACCCTCAACGGGACCATCCCGCATCCGGCGCTGGTCAAGCTCTTCGACGACAGCGCCGCGGCGCTCGGCCTGCCGTTGCAGCGGAGCGCGCACACCGGCGCCCTCACCGACTCCTCCTATGTGCAGCTTGTCGGGGCCGGCGTCGCTGCCATCGACCTCGGCTTCCCCTGCCGCTACACCCACTCCGCGCTGGAAGTCTGCGACCTTGGCGACCTCGAAGCGCTGGCGCGGCTGCTGGTCGAGGGGATCGGCCGCATCGGGCCTGCGTTCAGCCTCGACCGCGACGATTTCGAGCAATGAAGCATTATCTCGGCATCGATATCGGCACGTTCGAGTCGAAAGGCGTCCTCGTCGACGCCACCGGCCGGATCGTCGCGACGGCCGCCAGGCCCCACAAGATGCTGGTGCCGCAGCCGGGCTGGGCCGAGCACCGGCCGATCGAGGACTGGTGGGACGACTTCACGTTTCTCAGCCGGAAGCTCCTCGCCGACAGCAAGGTTCCCGCCGCTGCCATCGCCGCGGTCGGCGCCAGCGCCATCGGTCCCTGCATGCTGCCGGTCGACCGGGACGGTGCGCCGCTGATGAACGGCGTCCTCTACGGCGTCGATACCCGCGCGGCGAAGGAGATCGACGAACTGACGGCCGCGATCGGCGAGGATGTCCTCGTGGCGCGCTGCGGCAATGCCCTGACCTCGCAGTCGGTCGGGCCGAAGATCCTGTGGCTGAAACGGAACCGGCCGGAGATCTTTGAGAAGACCGCGAAGATCCTCACCTCGACCTCGTTCCTCGTCCATCGCCTGACCGGCCGGTTCGTGATCGACCACTATTCGGCGGCCAATTCCAGCCCGCTCTATCTCGTCGACGAGCTCGCCTGGAGCGATGCGCTCGCCCGTGACATCGTCGACCTCGACCGGATGCCGGAGCTCCTGTGGACCACCGACATCGCCGGCACGGTGACGGCGAAGGCGGCGGCGGAGACGGGGCTTGCGGTGGGCACCCCGGTGATTGCCGGCACCATCGATGCGGCGGCGGAGGCGCTCAGCGTCGGCGTCACCGATCCCGGCGACATGATGATGATGTATGGCTCGACGATCTTCATCATCACGCTGACCGGCGCCCGGGTGCGCGATGCGCGCCTCTGGTATGCGCCCTGGCTGTTCCCCGGCCAGCACGCCTCGATGTCCGGCCTTGCGACCAGCGGCACGCTGACCCACTGGTTCCGCGAACAGTTCGCCCGCGAACTGAAGCCGGAAGACGCCATGCCGCTCCTCGCCGCCGAGGCGGCGCAATCGCCGCCCGGCGCCAAGGGATTGATTCTGCTTCCCTATTTCTCCGGCGAGCGGACGCCGATCCACGATCCCAAGGCGCGCGGTGTATTCTTCGGCCTCGACCTCACCCACACGCGGGGCGACCTCTTCCGGGCGCTGCTCGAAGGCATCGCCTGCGGCACGAACCATATCGTCGAAACCTATCGCGAGGCGGGCCAGACGCCGCGGCGGGTCTTCGCGGTCGGCGGCGGTACCAGGAACAAGGTCTGGTCGCAGGCAACGTCCGACGTTTCCGGCCTGACCCAGGTGCTGCGCCGGCAGACGGTCGGCGCCTCCTATGGCGACGCGTTCCTGGCGGCGCTCGCCCTCGGCGATGCGACCATCGGCGATATCGCCCGGTGGAATCCGGTCGACGCGGAGATCGTCCCCGATCCGGCGACCGCCGCGGTCTACGCTCCGCAGTTCGCGATCTTCAAGGAGCTCTATCGCAACACCAGTTCCCTCATGCACAGGCTTGCACGGTAATCCTCATGGCGCTTTCCATCGACACCATCGACACGCCCGCGGTGCTCATCGACGTCGACCGCGTCGAGGCGAACCTGAAGCGCGCGCAGGACTTTGCCGACGCGCACAGGCTGAAGCTCAGGCCGCATATCAAGACGCACAAGCTGCCGCACTTCGCCCGCCGCCAGGTGGCGCTCGGCGCTATCGGCATCACATGCCAGAAGATCGGCGAGGCCGCGGCGATGGCCGAAGCCGGGCTCGACGACATTTTCCTCCCCTACAATATCGTCGGGCCAGAGAAGCTGCTTCGCCTCCGCGACCTCGCGCTGCGCACGCGGCTCTCGGTGACCGCCGACAGCCGCGCCACGGTCGAGGGCTATTCGGAGGCCTTTGCCGAAGCGCCGG
>JBDTLN010000274.1:0-3954 GCA_039934795.1 Bauldia sp.
CGCGGGGCCTGTCGATGGTGACCGCGCCGCGCGGCACCTACATCGCCTATTCTACGGCTCCGGGCTCGGTCGCCGAGGACGGCACTGGCGACAACAGCACCTACACCAGGTCTCTGGCGCAGGCGATTGTGGCTCCCGGGATGACGCTCGAACAGACCTTCAAGGAGGTCCGCCGCCTCGTAGCGGGCGCCACGGCCGACAAGCAGGTGACATGGGACTCGAGTTCCATCACCGGCAATTTCTACTTCAAGCCTCAATGAACTGGCGGGGCATCGTCGCGGCAGTTTTCGTTGCCGCCCTGTCGCTTGTTCCGATAACAATTTCCGCCTCTGCCCATGCAGCGGACAAGGCGTGGGATGCTTGTGCCGGCGAGGACCCGGACAAGAGCATCGCCGGCTGCACTACGGTGCTGAAGCGCGGCAACAAGGAAACGCAACGCGACCAGGCTCGCGCCTACTACAATCGTGGCGTAGCGCATTTCACCAAGCGCGACCTGGACAGCGCGCTCGCCGACTACACAAAAGCGCTTGAACTTCACCCCGACTACGCCTTCGCCTTCTTCATGCGGGGACGGGTGCATGGCGACCGCCAGGAGTACGGGGCCGCCATCGCAGACTACTCGGAGGCGATCCGCGTCGATCCCACGGATCCGGAAGCCTTCTATGTACGCGGCAACGCCTACTCGAATCTGAAGGACTCCGCCAAGGCGATAGCGGACTACGATGAGGCGGTCCGGCTACGCCCCAGCTACGCCGACGCTTTCTTCAACCGCGGTAACGTTTACTACGACATAGACGACTACCCGCTCGCCATTGCGGACTACAGTGCCTCGCTCGGCTTGAACCCAAACGACGCTTCGGCCTACCGCAATCGCGCTAACGCCTATTACGTGAACAAGAACTACGAGCGGGCCATCGCCGACTACGATGCCTCGCTGAAGATCGAGCCCGACAATGAGAGTGCGAAATCGAGCCGCGCCGACGCAGTAGCCGGTCTTGCAGCGAAGGAGTCGGACAAGGGGGAGACGACGGCCGCGGCGCCGGATGCTGCTGCTTCGGCCGAGGCTGGAGGTGAGGCCTCGACGGGTGCCGACAAGGGTTCGGTCGTTCTCAATGAAAAGCGCGTCGCGCTGGTTATCGGCAATTCGAACTATGCGGCGGTCGGTAAGCTCCCCAATCCCAATCGCGACGCGGAAGCGGTCGCCGATGCCTTGCGCGCCGCCGGATTTGAGGAGGTGGTCACGGTCGACGACCTTGGCCGCCAGGATTTTCTCGATGCGTTGAACAGCTTCGCCGAAAAGGCTGCCAACGCTGACTGGGCGGTGATCTATTTCGCCGGCCACGGCATCGAACTGGACGGCATCAACTACCTCATCCCGGTCGATGCGACGCTCAGAACCGACCGGGCAATCCGCGACGAGGCGATCTCGCTCGACCGCATGATCGAGACCGTCGAAGGCGCCCGCAAGCTTCGCCTGATCATTCTCGACGCCTGTCGCAACAATCCATTCGTCGCCGAAATGCGTGTCACCGGCGCCAACCGCGCAATTCATCGGGGCCTCGCCCGTGTCGAGCCGGAGGGCGGCACGCTTGTCGCATATTCCGCCAAGGGAGGGCAGGAGGCGATCGACGGCGACGGCACCTCGAACAGCCCGTTCGCCGCCGCCCTCATCAAGCGCCTGCCGACGCCGGGACTTGAGGTCGACAAGATGTTCCGGCTGGTGCGCGACGATGTCCTGGCGGCCACCGGCCGCAAGCAGGAGCCCTTCACTTACGGCTCCCTGCCGGGTGAGACGCTGAGCTTCGTTCCGCAGCAATAGCCGTCGTTTGATTGGCGCCGCAGGTTACAGCCGGCCTCTTCGGGAGACGCCAAAGTGGTAGCTGGTCAATCTCGATCCCGCACGGCGAGGGCCTGCCTGATCTTTTCGGCGTTGGCCGACAGCACGGCCGTGTCCTCCATTTTCCCGGTGTGCGGTTTCGAGGCGATGCCGTCGAATCGCGGGATGACGTGGACGTGGAGGTGAAAGACGGTCTGGCCCGCTGCAGGTTCGTTGAACTGCATGATGGTGACGCCGTCTGCGGCGAAGGCGCGCTTCGATGCGCGGGCGATCTTCTGGACCACCGCCATCAGCTTGCCGAGCTCTTCCGGGTCGGCATCGAGGAGGTTCCGCGACGGCGCCTTCGGGACAACCAGTGTATGGCCGGGTCCTTGCGGCATGACATCCATGAACGCGATGACGTCGGCGTCCTCGTAGACCCGCTCCGACGGGATTTCGCCGCGCAAGATCCGCGCGAAAATGTTTGCGTCGTCGTAGGCTGGGGCGCGCTCCGCCATGGCATCCTCCGAGCTGGCCGGCCGTCTATAGGCGGGCCAATCCCCGCCGGCAAGCTATCCCCCGGAACGGAATCTTTGCCGAAAAGCGCAATCTCCAGCCATGCTGACCGAGGCGCCTTTCTCTCGCTGGCGGCGTGCCGCGGAAGCAGGCCGGCTTAGTCGGCCGGATCCATCGACCGTTCCCGGCGAAATGGCATGAACTCGAGGAGCGCTTCGCTGTCGCTAGCCACCTGGCGGCGCTCGCGAACGAGGTAGTCGGCTACTGCCCGGCGGAAGCCGGGATCCGCGATCCAGTGGGCGGAGTAAGTGGTCGTCGGCCGATAGCCGCGGGCGAGCTTGTGTTCGCCCTGCGCCCCGGCCTCAACCTTGGCTAGGCCATGGTCGATGGCCCATTCCATTGCCTGGTAATAGCAGAGCTCGAAGTGGAGGAAGGGCTGTTCCTCCACTGCGCCCCAGTGGCGACCGTAGAGCGTGTCGGAGCCGATGAAGTTGAGCGCGCCAGCGATAGTCCGCGTGCCGCGGCGGGCGATGACGAGGAGAATGCGGTCGGCCATGCTTTCGCCGATCAGCGAGAAGAACTTTCGATTGAGGTATGGCCGGCCCCATTTCCGGCTGCCCGTGTCCATGTAGAACGCAAAGAAAGCATCCCAGACTTTCTCGGTCAGGTCGGAGCCTGTCAGGCGGTCGACTTCGATGCCGCCTGCCAGCGCGTCGCGTCGCTCGCGCTTGACGACTTTCCGCTTGCGCGCGGTCAGTGCGGCAAGAAAATCGTCGAATGTCCTGAAACCTTCGTTGACGAAATGAAACTGCTGGTCGGTACGCAGCAGGTACTCGTTTTCGCCAAGCAACTTCCACTCGTCTTCGGTGGCGAAGGTGATGTGGGCCGAAGAAGCGCGGTGCTTTGAGGCGAGTGCGATGACCGCACCCGCGGCGAGCGTCCGATTACGGTCGGCGTCGACACCCGGCCTCACCAGCAGCCGCCGTCCGGGTACCGGTGTGAAGGGGACGGCAACCTGGAGCTTCGGGTAGTAGCGTCCGCCGGCGCGCTCGTACGCGTCCGCCCAGCCCTGATCGAAAACGTACTCACCCATCGAGTGCGACTTCAGGAAGGCCGGGAGAATTGCGGCCGGCCGGCCATCGGCGCCGTCGAGGACGAGATGCTGCGCCAACCATCCCGTCTTTGGCGAGGTCGAGCCGGACTTCTCAAGCGCGGCGAAAAAGTCGTGGGAAATGAACGGGTTGTAGGGCAGATCAATCGGGTTGGCGCATGCGTCCCAATCGCCCCGCGCGATTTCATCGACGGACTTGATGACGCGGACGCTCGCGTCGGAGGCTGCTGCTGGGGGCACTTGGGGAGGGCTCTTTGCTGCTGGGGGCGATCAAAACAATTAGGCACCCGCGGCCTCGACCTCAACCGTCCGGATCGAAAGTTTCGAAGATGATCTGATCGGCCCAGCGACCGGCCGTGGCGCGATCCGCCGGCGTACGCACCGTCCAGGTCAGCAGGGGCATGCGAAAGACATGGCGGAGGAGGAGTGGCGCATCAGCGGGGAGGGCGCTGACGTCGAATGCGATGAACTGCGGCGCCACCACCGCAGCCGCAAGCAGGTGGCGCAGGGC
>JBDTLN010000275.1:0-3950 GCA_039934795.1 Bauldia sp.
CGGCGGCGCCCTCGAGATCCTTGAACCGGAACTCGTTATCCTCCTGCGCACGCTTCAACTGATCCTGAAGCTGGCGAACCTGGAACGTCAGCTCCTCGACCTGGCCCATCAGGTTGCGGAGCGTGTTCTCCATGCGGTTGGCCCTGTCCGCGCTCTGCGGCTGCGCCTGGGCTGTCGTGACCCCGTTATCGCCCGGCGCGCTCTTCGGCTGGTCGGGGCCGAACTTCCACCACGCCGCCTCGCCATTGCCGGGCAGCGCGGCCAGCCCGACGCCGACGATTGCCGCCATGGCGACGAGATTTCTTGCCTTGGTCATTGCAACATTCCTGGCGCGGCCAGTTTCGGGCCGGGCGCCCCGCTCGGCTGACCCTCTAGCATAAGTCGAGAGACTTCGGCCAAATTTTGGCGCGCAAAGCAGAAACGGCGACCGAATGGCCGCCGCTTCGCATGCAAGTCGAGGATCTGCGGCGCTACATGCCGGCGTTGCTGATCACCGTCACCGCGCGCCGGTTCTGCGACCAGCAGGAGATGTCGTTGCACACCGCCACCGGCCGTTCCTTGCCGTAGGAGATGGTGCGGATGCGCCCGCCGGAGATGCCCTGCGCCACGAGATAGTCGTGCACCGCCGCGGCGCGACGCGCGCCGAGGGCGATGTTGTATTCGCGCGTCCCGCGCTCATCGGCATGGCCCTCGACAATGAACGAGGTGCTCGAATAGCGGTTCAGCCATTGCGCCTGCCGGTCGAGCGTGCCCCGGGCGATCACCGTCAGGTCAGTCGAATCGGTCTCGAAAAACACGCGGTCGCCGACATTGACGACGAAATCCCGGCTCGAGCCGGGCGGTCCGCCGGAGCCGCCCATGGTCACGCCGGCGCTCACGCCTGCCGTCGTCTCGGGCTTCTTGCTGGCGCAACTCGCGAGGAGCAGGGCCGCTGCAAGCGTCGCGAAGAAAGCAATGCCGCGTCGCTTCGTAAAAATCATCGCCATTCCGATAACTCCTCGTCCACCATGTTGGACAGGTCTAGCAGCGTGTTGGTTAAACACGCGTTCAGGATGTTGGTTAAGAAACGCTTGCGGGGGTCCCTGGCGACGCCTTGCCGCGCTGAATCGCTGCCGCGAAATCCGTCCGGCGCAGGCCCCCGCCCAGAACCCCGAAGGTTAACGAGGCGGGATCAGTTGATCAAGGGCGACCAGGCCGGGTCGGAGGCAAACGAAGGCGCCGGAACCCGGAACTCGTTGTAGCCGGTAAGGTCGATGCTCCACAGTTGTGGCCCGCCATTGGCACCCGGCGTGTCGCGGAAGAACATCAGCACCCGCCCGTTCGGCGACCATGTCGGGCCCTCGTTGTGAAAGCCTTCGGTGAGGATGCGCTCGCCGCTGCCGTCCGGCTTCATGACGCCGATGGCGAACTGGCCGCCACTGAACCGGGTGAAGGCGATGAGATCGCCGCGCGGCGACCACACCGGCGTCGAGTAGCTGCCCTTGCCGAAGCTGATCCGCTGCGGATTGCTGCCGTCGGCGCCCATGACATAGAGCTGCTGCGTGCCGCCGCGGTCGGACTCGAACACGATGCGCGAGCTGTCGGGGGCATAGGACGGGCTGGTATCGATCGAAGCGTCGTTGGTAAGGCGCGTCGTCGTCCGGGAGCGCAGGTCCATGGCGTAGATGTTGGCGTTGCCATCTTGCTGCAGGCTCATGATCACCTTCTGCCCGTCCGGCGAGAATCGCGGGGCGAAGGTCATGCCGGGAAAATTGCCGACCAGCTCGCGCTGGCCCGTCTCGATGTTGAGAAGATAGACCCGCGGCTGATCGCCGCCATAGGACATGTAGGTGACTTCCTGTGACGAGGGATTGAAGCGCGGCGTCAGCACCAGATCGTTGCCGCGCGTCAGGTAGCGCACATTGGCGCCGTCCTGGTCCATGATCGCCAGCCGCTTGACGCGCTTGTCCTTCGGACCCGTCTCGTCGACGAAGACGATGCGGGTGTCGAAATAGCCCTTCTCGCCGGTCAGGCGCTCATAGATCGCGTCGGCGATGATGTGGGCGACGCGGCGCCAGTTGTCGGGGCTGGTGAAGAACTGCTGGCCCGTCATCTGCTGCCCGGCAAAGATATCCCAAAGGCGGAATTCGGCGCGCAGCCGGCCGTCGGCCTGGCGGGCGATCGCGCCGGTGACCAGCGCCTGCGCGTTGAGGATGCGCCAGTCGCCGAAGCGGGGCGTCTGGTCGGGCGCCGATGCGGCGGCCGAGAACGTCGACGGGTCGAGCGGCGCAAACAGCCCGGAGCGCTTGAGGTCGGCGGTGATGACCTGCGCCACGTCGGCGCCGAGCTGGCTGTCCGCGCCGCCGGCGGCGAAGGCAGGAATCGCGATCGGCAGGGGCTGCACCGTGCCGCCGGTTACATCCAGCTTTAGCACGGCGCTCGCCGGCACGGCGCCAAGGGCGAGGAGAAGAAGCGCGCCGCACGCTGCGACGAGCCGGCGCACGCTGCGCCCCATGGCGGTCGGCGGAACCGGGACGGAGATGAACGCTGCGGCCATTATTTCCTCAAGGCGAACGGGGATGGGAGTCAGCCGGGCAACTTGTCGACCGGGTCGAAGGTCATCTCAATTTCGCGCCAGTCGCCGTACTTCTCAACCGGAAGATTGTAGGGCGCGCAACGGCGAACCGCCCGCACCACGCTCTCCGGCGCCACGACCGCATAAGTGCCGCTCGGCGATTCGACAATCTCCGGCATTCCCGAGAGGCTGCCGTCTTCATTGAGAGCGATCCGGACCACGGTTCGCAACTCCGTATGGCTCGTCGCGCCGCTCGGCATGCTCCAGCAGCCTTCCATCCGCGCCCGGAGGGCCGACATTTCGTCGGCCGTCATCTTTGCGTCGGGGTTCGACGTTCGCCCGCCGAGGGTTGCCGGTGCATCGGTCGTGTTGGTGCTTCCCGTCGGCTCGGACTTGTCGATCAGCGCCGCCAGATCGTCGCTCGACGAATCGTCGGCCTTCTTCGGCTGCGACGGGACTTGCGCCTCCGCCACCCGGACCGGCGGCCGCGGCGGACGCGGGCGTGGCACGGGGGCCGGAGTCTTCGGCGCCTCGACTTTCACCGGTTCGGGCGGTGGTGGTGATGGTGGCGGCGGTGGCGGTGCCTCGGCGGCGGGCTGCGGCGGCGGTGCGGGTTCAGGCGGCGGCGGCTCGGGCGCCGACACCGGCTCGGGCGGGGGCGGCGGAGGCTCCGGCTCGGCTTTGGGCTCGGGAGGAACCGGCGCCGGCGCTTCGGCGACGGGCTCGGGCGCCGGCGGCTTCACTTCGGGCACGGGCGGCGGCTCGGGGGCCGGCGGCGGGGGCGGCGGCGTCTCGGCGATCTTTTCGGCCGGCTTCTCGGCGACCTTCTCCGCCAGCAGCGGCGCGGTCTTCTGGCCCTTGTCGAGGTCGGTCACGTCGGCGATCTGGATGAAATCGACCGGCACGGACTCGATCTGGCTCGGATCGAACGAGCGCATCGAGGGCAGCGTGACGATGCCCCAGGCGACGAGGATCAGATGGAGGAAGACCGAGACCGTGAGCCCGGTGCGCATGGCCGGCTCAGCTATCCGGTTCCTTCAACGCGACGAGCCCGATATGCCGGAAACCCGCACCGTTGATGGTGCCCATGACGCGCATGATCATGCCGTAGTTAGCCGAACGGTCGCCACGCACGTAGATCCGCTCGTCGAGATTGTTTTCGGTCATCGCCGACAGCTTCGGCACCAGATTGTCGATGGCGACCTCGTCTTCCTTGACGAAGATCTTGCCCTCGGGGTTGATCGTCACCGTGATCGGCTCCTTGTCGAGAGCCAGCGGCTTGGCCTGCGTCTCGGGCAGGTCGATCGGCACGCCCGACGTCAGCAGCGGCGCCGAGACCATGAAGACGATAAGCAGCACCAGCATGACGTCGACGAACGGCGTCACATTGATATCG
>JBDTLN010000276.1:0-3942 GCA_039934795.1 Bauldia sp.
GTGACCGACTTCCTCCTCCAGGCCATGGCCGATACGCTTGCCGGCATGCCCGAAATTCTCGACCGTCTCGGTGAGGCGAACGGGCGGCCCGTGCGCATCACCCCGGCCACCGTGGATATCGGTCTCGTCGTCGCCGTCACCGGTGGCATGATGATCCCGGTCGTCCGCGATCTCCGCGGCAAAAGCCTCGGCGAAATCGCCCGCCTCCGCCAGGCGGCGGTGCAGCGGGTCCGCGCCGGCCGGCTTGTCGCCGCCGATGCCGGGCCGGTCTCGATCAGCCTGTCCAATCTCGGACGCAGCGGCATCGACCGCTTCGAAGCGATCATCGGCCCCGGCCAGACCAGCATCCTTGCCGCCGGCCGCGAGCAGGAGCGGGTCATCGCCCGCGGCGGCGCCATCGTCGTCGCCCGCGGCATGAACCTCACCTTCTCGGTCGATCACCGCCTGATCGACGGCCGCGCCGGCGCCGAGTTCCTCGGCCTCCTCGCCGACCGCATCGAGCGCGGTCCGTGGACGAGCTGAGCGCCTAGGCCCCTTCCTTCAGCCGCTCGGCGCGGCGGGTGCGCTGATACTTGACGAACTGGTCGAGGGCGACGGCGATGACGATCACCGCGCCGGTGACGAACGTGCTCCACGTCGCGTCGATGCCAAAGAAGATAAGGCCGCTGCGGATCACCTGGATGATCAGCATGCCGACCACCGCGCCGATGATAGTGCCGGCGCCGCCGGACAGCGGCGTGCCTCCGATGATCACCGCAGCGATCACGGCGAGGACGAAATCGGAGCCGAGATTGGGATCGACGGCGCCGCGGAAGCCGACATACATCGCCCCGGAGAGGCCGCAGATCGCCCCCATCAGCACCAGCGTCTGCAGGCGGACCACCCAGTTGGCGATGCCGGCAAGCTCCGCCGCCTCCGGGTTGCTGCCAACCGCTTGCACGCGATAGCCGAAGCGGGTGCGGTGCAGGACGAAGTGCATGACGATGGCGAGCGCCACGATCGCCGCCGCGGTCACCGGCACGACCCCAAAAATCTTCGACGAGATGACGTGGAAGAAACTGCTCGACGTGTCGCCCGGCACCACCGCCCGGCCGCGATTGACCACCAGTGAGAGGCCCTGGAACATCGAGTAAGTGCCGAGCGTGACGATGATCGCCGGCAGCCGGAGGCCGACGGCGATGACGCCGTTGACGAGGCCGAGGAAGGCCCCGAAGACGAAGCCGGCCCCCGCCGCCAGCCACGGATTGAATCCCGCGACCATCAGCAGCGCCGTGATCGTCGCGGAGAAATTGAACATCCAGCCGACCGACAGGTCGATCTCGCGGATCGCCAGCAGGAAAACCATGCCGACCGCCAGCATGCCGAGGAAAGTGGTGTGGCCGAGAATGGTGAGAAGGTTGAGCGGGTTGAGGAAGAGCGGGCGGGCGACGCCGATGATCGCCACCATCGCGACGAGGACGAGGATGACGCCGAATTCTTCCGGCAGACGGAAGCGGCGCCGTGCCGGCACGACGCCCGTGGCGCCGGAATTGTCTGCGTTGCGGCTTTCGCTATTGCTCACGATTCATCCTCTTGCCGCCGGCGCCGCCGCAAGGGGAGACGTCCGGCGCGGGTTCACTGGGCCGCCGCGGCGGGCGGGCGCTCGCCGGTGTTGATCAGGTGCAGGAGCGTCCGGTTCTCGATATCGCCGCCGGTCAGGTCGCCGACCAGCCGGCCGCGATAGAGCACCATGATGCGGTCGCAGAGGCCGATCAGCTCCGGCAGCTCGGTCGAACTGAACAGGACAATGCCGCCATTGGCCGACATCTCGCGGATCAGCCCGTAGATCTCGCGCTTGGCGCCGACGTCGACGCCGCGCGTCGGGTCGTCGAGGAGGAAGACCTTCGGCGCGATCTCCAGCCACTTGCCGATGACGATCTTCTGCTGGTTGCCGCCGGAAAGCTGGTTGGCGAGAGTGTCGGGCGAGCGCGTCTTGATCCGCAGCGCCGCGATCTGGCGCTCCGCCCGCTGGCGCGCCAGGCGCTGGCCGTACCAGGCAAGGGCGCCCTTTCGCGCCCCGAACACCACCTGGCTGATGTTGAAGAGGATACTCTTGTCGAGCATCAGGCCGTTCCGCCGCCGGTCGGCCGGCACCAGGCAGACGCCGCGCCGCGCCGCGTCGGTCGGGCTCCGCGGCAAGCCGCGCGCATCGGGATAGGTGACTGCGCCGGCCCGCGCCTTCTGCGTTCCGAAGAGCATGCCGAGCAGTGTCGAGACGCCCGAGCCCTCGAGGCCGGCAAGGCCGACCACCTCGCCGGCGCCGGCGGCGACATCGACCTCGCGGATGTCGCCGCCGCTCAGCCCCTTGACGACGATGCGGTCGCCGGCCTTGCCGTCACGCCGGGGGAGGGGCGGCGGGAACATCTCCTCCTGATGCCGCCCGATCATGCCTTCGATCACTTCGGGGATGGTCAGGTCGGCGGTATCCCTGGTCAGCACGTCGCGACCATTGCGCGTGATCGTCACCCGGTCCGAGATGGCGAAGACCTCCTCGAGGCGGTGCGATACGTAGAGCATCGTGTTGCCGTTCCGGCTCAATTGCTGGAGCACGGCGAACAGCCGCTCGGTCTCGCGCTTGTTCAGCGCTGAATTCGGCTCGTCGAGGATGAGCAGCCGCGGCTGTTCGAGAAGCACCCGGCAGAGTTCGACGAGCTGCTGCTCGCCGATGGTCAGGCGCCCGACCGGTCCGTGCACGTCGACATGGAGGCCGAGGCGGCCGAGCATGTCGCGGCTCGCCTCCTCCATGCCCCTTGTCGAGACGAAGCCGCCGCGCACCGGCTCGCGATTGACGAAGAGGTTGGCGAGCACCGAGCGCTCGGGGAAGAGGCTGAGCTCCTGGTAGACGATGCCGATGCCGCGCCGTCGCGCCGCCTTCGGCGAATCGATGGTCACCGTCTCGCCGTCGAGGCTGATCGTCCCGCCGTCCGGGCGGACGACGCCGGCCAGCACCTTCATCAGCGTCGACTTGCCGGCCCCGTTCTCGCCGACCACGGCGTGAATCGTGCCGCGCCGCACCGCGATGCTCATGTCGGCGAGCGCGACGACGCCGCCGTAGCGCTTGGTGAGATTGCTGACCGCGACGAGCGGCAGGTCGGCCATCGCAGAACTCCAAAGGCGAAGGGCGATCTTTCGATCGCCCTCCGGTTTGTCAAAAAAGCCCGAGAGAGAAGTTATTCCGACTCGGCCGAGATCGGCGCCGGCGCCGCGTTCAGCATGTCCGGCGTCAAGGTCGCCGTCCACGGCTTGTAGTAGGCGGCGGTGGCTGCCGGATCGGCGGCCATCGCCTGGGCCTGGTCGTAGGTCACGGCGGGAAGGCCGTTGCCCATGTCGACGCTGTCGGCGGTGACGATCTGGGTGCCCGAATTGTAGAAGCCGGGCGCCATGGTCTTCTTGTTCTTGATGGCGTTGACGAGCAGCGCGATCGGCAGGTAGCCCTGCACGAAGGCGCTCTGGCCGAGCGTCACATAGGCGTGGCCGCCCTTGATCGCGGCAAGGTTCTGCTCGGTCAGGTCGTAGCCGCCGCCGACGAACTTGTCGCCGTTGGCCGCGCCGAGCTTGCCGAGGCTGGCGATATCCGGCGCGCAAAGGCCGACCAGCGCCGTCGCATCAGGATTGGCGGCGTAGAGCTGCTCCCACTGATTGTAGTTGTCGACCTCGCTGACCTTGACGTCGAACGGTCCGAGGACGGTGAGGCCGGCGGCCGCCTTCAGCGATTCCTGCACGCCCTTGGCGCGGTTTTCCAGAACCGGGAAGCCGGGGAAGCAGTTGCCGAGGACTACCTTGCCGGTGGCGCCGGCGCCGCCGAGCTTGGCGACGACCATCTTGCCGAGAATGCGGCCGCTCTCCACGGACTTCTCGCCGACATAGGGTGCGTTCACCGACGTCGAGAGAAGGTTGTACTGC
>JBDTLN010000277.1:0-3941 GCA_039934795.1 Bauldia sp.
GATCCGCAGAGTCCGGCCTGCGGCGTCGTCGGCATCGACGCCGACGACCGCTCCAGCGTCATTGACGATAAGCCGCTGCACCCGGTGCGCGGTCCGGATGTCCACGCCGGCGCCGCGGGCGGCTTCGCTCAGCGATTTGATCGCGTGGATGCCGCCGTCCGACATCGTATCCCGAGCCGTTTTGGTGATCAGCACGCGCCCGGTGGGTGCCTTGTCCTCCGGGAGCTCCGCCCAGTAGTCCGGTACGCCCGCGCAATGCCGGTATTCCAGTCCGCCTTTTTTGTTGAGGAGTTCGGTTGCCGGAGAGGCATTGTCATAGATCGCGGCGTAAGCGTCGTATTCCCACTGCGCCATGCCGAAGGTCGGATGGTTCGCATCGTATTCTTCAGGACGCGACAGGCGAGCCATATACCGTATGCAGTCGTCCCTCTTGTCTTTAATGCCCATCGCCTTCATCGGCTCGTTGTTGGGCACCCAATACCAGAAGGCCGCCTTGAGCGCGGTGCCGCCAAGGTGATCGGCTTTTTCAAGCACGAGCACCTTGTTGCCGAGCCATGCCGAGAAGCACGCCGTCGGGAGACCAATGCCGCCGCCGCCGGCAACAACGATGTCAAATTCCTCATCGAACCGGGTCGCGCGAACAGGCGCCGGCGATTGGCGTTCAATACGGGTCATCGTTTCCTCCGCATCAGCCGATTCAAAGCCAGGCTGATTTCTTCTTGGTTGGCCAACATATTTCATGTTCGCCTGCCAGCGTATTTCAGATTCCTGCTTTTTTCCGATTTGTGTGGGCGCCGAGCGCACTTTGCGCGCAAAAGTGCCCGCGAGTTGTGGCGCCTCTGCAAATCTGTTTGAATGAAAATGGCCTTTGCGGCCTCGCGGCCGCTTAGCCGACGGGAGGATGCCGGGTTGGGAATGATCCAGTCGGGAGGGGCTCCCGACTTTCGTGGCCTGGAGCAGTTCAAGCTCGTCGCCAGCACCGGCGGGATCAACTACTGCGTTGCCGATGGCAAACCCTACGCGCTTGAATTCGCAAATGATTTTGATGTGATCTGTCTCCTTCTCGGCGATATCAACTCGCAGGCGAAGTTCGAAGACGATCGGGAGCAGCCGCTTACCTTTCTCGGTGAGACCTCGGCGTTCCACCCGCGCGGCGGCAATGTCCGCGTTGCCGCGAGCGAAGTGCGGCACGGCTTCATCGCCTTCGGCTATTCTCCCGAATTCCAGAGCGCCATCGACGACTTCAACGTCGGCAAGGCGCGGATTCTCGGCAGCAAGAACAACATCGACAAGAGCGCTATCCGGCACCTTGCCCGCTATGCCCGCACACGCCTTCAGGGTGACGAGTCGCTGGAGCCCGTCGAGGTGCAATATCTGGCGACGCTCGTCTTCCTCGAGACAGTCCGCCATCTTGGTGCGATCCGCGTCGATACGAGGACGGGCCTCTCGGACATAGAATTCAAAGCGATCTGTGCCTTCATCGACGGCGAACTGGAAAGCGAGATTTCGTGTCTCCGGATGGCGCGGGCCGTAAACCTGCCCCTTCGGGTCATTTTCGACGGCGTCAAGGCCCGGACGGGCTTTTCGCCCTACCGGTTTGTTCTGGAGAAGCGGATCGAACGGGCAAAGCGTCTCCTGGAGACGACGGATGCGCCCATCTCGGAAATCGCCATCGCATGTGGTTTCTCCTCGCAGCAGCATCTGACCTCGACGCTGTCGCGGAAGCTCGGGCGCACGCCCTACAGGTTGCGCAAGAATTTGCGCTGATTGCGGCACGCCGGGCGTGCGCCGTTGGGCAAGCGTGGCGTGCGAGCCCGTCCGAAGGATGCCGAAACCCTCGCACAAAGGTGACTGTGGCGTGGCCGGCGACCGGCCTATAGACAGGCCCACCGTCGGCAACTCGTCCGGCATCTGGAGAATCGAGCTTCATGGCGATCGACGTGACCCATGGCGGCGCTCTCGTCGCCGGCCTGATCTCGTTTCTTTCGCCCTGTGTTCTGCCGCTGGTGCCCCCCTATCTCTGCTACATGGCAGGCGTCAGTCTTGACCAGCTTACCGGCCAAAACGAGGAGACGGTGGCCCGCAAGCGAGTGTTCTTTTCGGCGCTTGCGTTCGTTCTCGGTTTTTCGACTGTCTTCATCATCCTCGGCGCCGCTGCGAGCGCGCTGGGCCAACTGGTCCGTCAGTACCTCGATACGCTGTCAATCATCGGCGGCGTTGTCATCATCGTGATGGGCCTACACTTCCTCGGTGTCTTCAAGATCGCATTTCTCTATCGGCAGGCCCGGATGGAGGTGCGCAATCATCCCGCCGGGCCGCTCGGATCTTATCTGGTCGGGCTCGCCTTTGCTTTCGGTTGGACGCCCTGCATCGGACCGGTACTGGGCGCTATCCTCGGTATTGCCAGCGCCGAGCAGACCGTTGCACGGGGGGCCGGCCTGCTCGCGGCCTATTCGCTAGGGCTTGGCATTCCGTTTCTGCTGGCGAGCCTCTTCGCAGGGCCTTTCATGCACTTCATGCGGCGTTTCCGCGCGCACATCGACAAGGTCGAGAAGACGATGGGGGCGCTCCTGGTGGTGACCGGCGTCCTCATCATCACAGGCCAGATCAGCACTTTCGCTTTCTGGCTTCTCACTGTCTTTCCGGCGCTTGGCCGAATCGGCTAGAGCCGCCGCCGAATCACCGGAATTTCTGGCAAGATGCGCCGTGTCTCATCGCCTTAATTTCCGGAACCCCCATGGCCAATCGTTCCTGCCTCGCCATAGTTCTCGCCGCCGGGGAAGGCACGCGCATGCGCTCGGCCATGCCCAAGGTCATGCACCGGATCGGCGGCCTGCCGATGCTTGGCCATGTGCTGGCGACCGCGGCGCGGGCTGGCGCCGATCGCATGGCCGTGGTTGTCGGGCCGGGGGCCGACGCGGTGCGGGGGTTCGTTGCCGGCGCCGCGCCCTCGGCGACGGTTCATGAACAGACCGAGCGGCTTGGGACGGCCCACGCCGTGCTGGCGGCGCGGCAGGCGCTCGCCGCAGGCGCAGACGACGTGCTGGTCCTCTACGGCGACACGCCACTCGTTCGCATGGAAACGCTGACGCAAATGCGCGCCGCCCTCGCCACGGGCGCAGACGTGGTCGCGGTCGGCTTCCGCACGCCGGTGCCGGCAGGCTACGGACGCTTCGTCATGGACGGCACGCAACTCGTCGCGATACGCGAGGAAAAAGACGCCACCCCTGCCGAACGCGACATCGACTTCTGCAACGCCGGGCTGATGGCATTTTCGGGCGGCGTCGCGGGATTGCTCGAAAAGATCGGAAACGACAACGCCAAGGGGGAGTTCTACCTCACTGACCTCGTCGAGGTCGCGAACCGCGACAGGAAGAAGGTTGTTGCCCTCGAGGCGGACCCTGCCGGCCTCGGCGGTGTCAACGATCGCGCGCAACTTGCCCACGCCGAAGGCATCTTCCAGGAGGTACAGCGCGAGGAAGCGATGGCCAGCGGCGCAACCCTCATCGCGCCCGATACGGTGCATTTCAGCTTTGACACGAAGATCGGGCGCGATGTGACAATTGAGCCGAACGTCTTCTTCGGACCAGGCGTCGAGATCGCCGACAACGTCACGATCCGCGCGTTTTCGCATCTGGAGGGGGCGCGCGTCGCCAGCGGCGCGGTCATCGGGCCATACGCACGGCTGCGGCCGGGCGCCGTTATCGGCGAAAAAGCCCGGATCGGCAACTTCGTCGAGATCAAGAACGCCGTCATCGCCGAGGGCGCCAAGGTCAACCACCTGACCTACATCGGTGACGCTCACGTTGGCGCAGGCGCCAATGTCGGGGCAGGGACCATCACCTGCAATTACGACGGGGTCGACAAACACCGTACCGAGATCGGCGAAGGCGCGTTCATCGGCTCGAACAGTGCCCTCGTCGCCCCGGTCACCATCGGCC
>JBDTLN010000278.1:0-3934 GCA_039934795.1 Bauldia sp.
GACCGTTCGACCTGACGCCGATGAGGCCTTCCGCGGCGACGCGGCCGGCCTTCTTGGCGGCCTTGGCGAGGCCCTTGGTGCGCAGCCAGTCGACGGCGGCCTCAAGGTCGCCCTTGGCCTCGGTCAGCGCCGACTTGCAGTCCATCATCCCCGCGCCGGTCTTCTCGCGGAGCTCCTTCACCATTCCCGCGGTGACGGTCATGTCGTACCTCTTTCAGTCAAAGGGGTGCGCCGATCAGGCATCGCCCGCGGCGAGCGCCTTGGCCTGTCCGCGCCAGTCGTCGCCGGCGAGGCGGCCCTTGAAGTTCAGCGCCTGGTCGATCTGCTCGATATCCTCGTCAGAGAATGCCGAAATCTGGTCGTAGCGCATGACGCCGAGGGTGCGGAGCTTGGCCTCCAGCACCGGGCCGACGCCGTTGATCTTCTTCAGATCGTCAGGCTTGCCGGCGGGCGCCGTGAAGAGCGCCTTCAGCTGGGCGCGCGACTTCTTCGGCTTCGACATCGGGCCGGCGGCTTCCGGCTCGACCTTCTCGGCATCGGCCATGCCGACATCCGCCGCAGGCGGGGCCGCTTCGAGGACGACGGACTCGTGCACGGCCTCCTGCGCGCCGACGTCGACGCCGGCATGACCCTGGGCGCGCGAAATGCCGTCGATGGCAGCGCGAGCGATGAGGTCGCAGTAGAGCGTGATGGCGCGGCCGGCATCGTCATTGCCGGGGATCGGATAGGTGATGTGATCCGGATCGCAGTTGGAATCGACAATCGCGGCAACCGGGATATTCAGCCGGTTGGCCTCGTCGATGGCGATCTTTTCCTTGTTGGTGTCGATGACGAAGATCAGGTCCGGGACGCCGCCCATCTCCTTGATGCCGCCAAGTGCCTTCTCGAGTTTGTCCTTCTCGCGGGTCAGCGTCAGGCGCTCTTTCTTGGTAAGGCCCTGGGCCTCGCCGACGAGCATGTTGTCGAGCTCGCGGAGGCGCTGGATCGAGCGCGAGATGGTCTTCCAGTTGGTCAGCATGCCGCCGAGCCAGCGCGCGTTGACGTAGTACTGGGCCGAGCGCTTGGCCGCCGCCGTGATGGGCTCGGCCGCCTGGCGCTTGGTGCCGACATAGAGGACCCGACCGCCGCCGGCGACCGTGTCGCTGACGACTTCCAGCGCCCGGTGCAGCATCGGCACGGTCTGGGCGAGGTCCATGATGTGGATGTTGTTGCGGGAGCCGTAGATGAACGGCGCCATCTTCGGATTCCAGCGATGTTTCTGGTGGCCGAAATGAACGCCGGCTTCGAGAAGCTGACGCATAGTGAAATCGGGCAGTGCCATGACTACCTTGCTCCTTTACCGGTTCTGCCTCCGCGGGGCTGCGGCCCGAAGCCGCCTCTTTCTTTCGAAAGCACCGGAAGGTCGTTCGCCCGGTCGAACCGGCCGATTGACCCTAACCCCGCGTGTGGGATGAGCGGGCTTATATGGGGGCGAATCCCGGATTGCAAGCATTTCCGGGCATTTGCCGGGATACGGCTGGACGGCGGTTTCCGGCCCCTCACGCTGCCGCGGGCTTCACCGTCGCGTGGAATTTCGCCATCAGATACGGCCCGGAGAGAACCGGCTCGTATTTCGGCTTCTCGCCCGGTTCGAGACAGCTCGGCAGGCAGGCGATCTCGGCGTGCCAGTTCGGCTGGTGGAAGAAGGCGAAGGACTGGCGCCGAGTCGAGCCGGCCGCGTCCGCCGGCGGATTGACGACGCGGTGCAGGGTCGAGACCCAGCGGTCGTTCGTCCAGCGGGCCATCAAGTCACCGAGGTTGATGATGAAGGCGCCGGGTACCGGCGGCACCGGCCGCCAGACTTGCTCCGGGGTGAAGATTTCCAGCCCGCCGCTCGCCGCCTCGGGCAGGAGGATCGTCAGGCTGCCATAGTCGCTGTGGGCGCCGGCGCGAAGCTGGCCGGGCAGCGGCGGGCTCGTCGGATGCGGGTAGTTGAGCGCCCGCATGCCGCTCACCGGCTTGTCGATGTATGGCTCGAAGAACGCCTCCGGCAATTCCAGAGCGACGGCGAAGACGCGCATGATGCGGGCGGCAAGCGCCTCCATCTCGGCGTAGTAGGCCCGCCACGCCGCCTTGAAGCCGGCAGGCTCGGCGGGCCAGATCGTCTCGGCGTAGCAGAAGGACAACGCATCGGGATCGGTCAGGCCCTCCGGGATGCTGGCGGGCCCACCGTTGAAGCTCTCCTTGATATCGGGCGGCGTCACATTGCCCCGCGACTTCGCCAGCGCCTCGGCGAGCGGCAGCAGGTAGCCGTAGGGGTAGCCGGTGTAAGGCGCCCTCGCCTTCAGCTTCTCCTCGTAAGGCAAGTCAAAGAAGACGCGGGCCCGGCTCCATATCGCGTCGATGACCGGCTGCTGCACGCCGTGATGGTCGACGGCGAGGAACCCGGTCTCCCGGCAAATCGCATCGACCTCCCTCCCCAGGACCTTCTTGTCCGCAAGGTCGGCGACCGCGAAGCGGGAGAGATCGAAGACGGGAAAGTCGGACGTCTTGGACATTGGGTGGCACGCTTCCGGTTGATGAAGCGCGTCGATCAAATCGCGTGGCACGTTCTTCCGCAAGTATCGACGAGGCCGCTCCCGGCCGTGCGGGGGCACTGCCAACCATGAACGCTCCCCCGGAAAGCCCGGAATTGGCTATCGTGGGCGTCCCTGTGGCGACCGATAGCGGGCTTCGAGATCACGTGCTTTCGATGCTGAAGAAATTATTGCACCGGCGGACGCCGAGGCGAACCCTCGCCGAGGCCGATGAGGCAGCGGCAGACAAGCTTCGCGCTCGCGGCGTCAAGGTCGGCAAGGGCTGCCGGATCTACAGCCGCGAGTTCTCTACCGAACCCTATCTTGTGGAACTGGCGGACGGCGTCGCCATTTCCCAAGGCGCCAAATTTCTGACGCATGACGGCGCGGCACGCCTCCTTCGCCATCGCCGGCCGGCGGTTCAGCATTTTGGACGCATCGTCGTCGGCACCGATACGTTCATCGGGGAGAACGCGATCATCCTGCCGGGGACGCGGATCGGCGCCCGTTGCGTCATCGGCGCGGGCGCCGTGGTTCGCGGCGTCATTCCGGACAACTCCCTCGTGGTTGGCAATCCGGCGACGGTAATCGGCCGTGCCAGCACCTATCTCGAGCGCCTGAATACGAGCCCGCGCACCCTCGATACTTTCGACATGGAAGAAACGGCCCGGAGGGAGTTTATCCTGGCGCACCTTGCGGGGGAGGAGAAAGATGCCGGAACCTGACGCTGCCATGCCAGTCGCCGCCGCGGTGCTGGCGGCAATCGCCGAAACAGCCGGCCGCGACGCAGGCGATATTTTGCCGGAGCACGATCTCGCCAGGGACCTCGGCATCGATTCCCTGGAATTCGTGCGCCTGGTGCAAATCGTCGAGGACAACGCCGGCGTCATATTGAGCGACGAACATCTGGCGGCCGTCGTCACCGTCGCCGACCTGGTTGCACTGGTCCAAACGGCAACCACCACCACGTGAGGCGATCGTTTTCAAAGCCCCGTCCGGCAGCTGTTTGACATCGCCGCGGCGCCGGACGCCGACGCAGCCCGCCCACCCGAAGCCCTTGCCAAGTCGGCCGGCGGACTGCAGGATTCGCGATCCGGCGATCCGGCCTTTGGCCATCGCCCGTCCGGGTTGTCTGGGGATCCGCCGAGCCGATGTCAGATCAATCCGCGTCGTCTCCCGGAGACCCGGCCGAAACGCTCACCTTCCTCTTTACTGACCTGGAAGGCAGCACGCGCCTCTGGGAGCAATACCCGGAAGCGATGAAAGGCGCCCTCCGGCGCCATGATGCGATCCTTCAGGCGGCGGTCGAATCTCCGGGTGGACGAGTCGTCAAGTCGACCGGCGACGGCACGATGGCGGTGTTCGCCAGCGCTGTGGAC
>JBDTLN010000279.1:0-3924 GCA_039934795.1 Bauldia sp.
ATCGGCACCCCCAAATACCAGGCCGGCTTCGCACATTTCGACTACGTCAATCCGAATGCGCCGAAGGGCGGCACGCTCCGCCTGTCGGATGTTGGCGGCTTTGACACGCTGAACCCGAGCCTTCCCAAGGGCAACCCGGCTCCAGGACTCGGGCTCGTCACCGAGAGCCTGATGACGCCATCGATGGACGAGGTTTCGACCGAGTACGGCTTGCTCGCCGAGGCCGTGAAATATCCGGCCGACTATGCCTCGGTCACCTACCGCCTGCGCGCCGACGCGCGCTGGCACGATGGCGAGCCGGTGACCATCGATGACGTCATCTGGTCGTTCCACATAACGACGGAGATCAATCCCAATGTCGGCGCCTATTACAGCCACGTGACCAAGGTCGAGAAGACCGGCGAGCGCGAAATCACCTTCACCTTCGATGCTCCCGGCAACCGCGAACTGCCGCAGATCATCGGCCAGTTGACGGTGTTGCCGCAGCACTACTGGGAGGGCACCGACGCCAAGGGCAACAAGCGCGACATCCGCAAGACGACTCTTGAGCCACCGCTCGGCTCGGGTCCTTATCGGGTGAAATCGTTCACTGCGGCGCGGAACATCGTCTACGAGCGCGTCCCCGACTATTGGGGCGAGAAGCTCAACGTCAATGTCGGCGCCAACAATTTCGACCAGATTCGCTACGAAAGCTATCTCGACGAGACCGTCCAGCTCGAGGCGTTCAAGGGCGACCAGTTCGACTTCCGCGCCGAGAACTCGGCGAAGAACTGGGCGACCGGCTACGACTTTCCCGCCTTGCAGCAGGGCCGGGTGATCAAAGAGGCGATCCCCGACGAGGCGCGCGGCGTCATGCAGGCCTTCGTCGTCAATCTCAGGCGGGACAAGTTCAAGGATCCCCGGGTCCGCCTCGCCCTCAACTACGTGTTCGACTTCGAGTCCCTGAACCGCACCGCCTTTTTCAGCCAGTACAAGCGCGACAACTCGTATTTTGCCGGCACCGAACTCGCCTCGTCCGGACTGCCGGAGGGGAAGGAACTGGAGATTCTCGAAACCGTGCGCGGCACGGTTCCCGAAGAGGTCTTCACAACGCCCTTCGCCAACCCGGTCGGCGGCGATCCGGCGAAGCAACGCGAGAATTTGCGAAAGGCGGTCGAGCTCCTCGCCGCCGCGGGCTGGACGTTCAAGGGCAAGACTCTGGTCAACGCCAAGGGCGAGCCCTTCACCATCGAATACCTCTTCGCCGATCCCAACTTCGAGCGCGTCATCCTCCCCTACCAGCAGGCCCTGGCGCGGATCGGCATCGCGCTCAGCCCGCGCACCGTCGATGCCGCGCAATACCAGGCGCGCCTCCGCTCGTTCGACTACGACATGATCACGTTTACCTGGCCGCAGTCGCTGTCGCCGGGCAATGAACAGCGCTATTTCTGGGGCAGCAAGGCGGCCGACTCCGCCACCTCGTACAATTTCGCCGGCATCAAGGACCCGGCGGTCGACAAGCTCATCGATCGGGTGATCTTCGCCACCGACCGCGACGACCTCATAGCGGCGACGCGCGCCCTCGACCGCGTGCTGCTGTGGAACCACTTCGTCATTCCGCAATGGTTCTACGGCGCCGATCGCCTCGCCTGGTGGAACCGGTTCGGGCATCCCGATCCCTTGCCGAAATACTCCATCGGGTTCCCGACGATCTGGTGGTGGGACGCCGAGAAGGCGGCCAGAACAGGATCGACCAAGTGAGCAGACGCGCCGGGCTCAGCCGACGCGAGGCGCTGAAGCTTGGTGGCGCCGCCGCGGCGATCGCGGCGATGAGACCGTTCGCCTGGGCGGCGGGGCGCTCGGGCCTGCATGGGCTGTCGGTCTTTGGCGAACTGAAATACCCGCCGGACTTCAAGCATTTCGACTATGTGAACCCGCTCGCGCCGAAGGGCGGGCGGTTCAATTTCCAGCCGCCGAACTGGCTCTACAATCAAGCCACCCAGACCTTCAACACGCTCAATTCGTTCGTGCGCCGCGGCGACTCGCCGCCGCGCATGGAACTGACCTTCGACACGCTGATGGCGGCGGCGGACGACGAGCCGGATTCGGTCTACGGCCTCCTCGCCGAGAGCGTCGCGGTTTCCGACGACGGCAACACCTACACCTTTACCCTCCGCGACGGCCCGCGCTTCCATGACGGGACGCCGCTCACCGCCGACGACGTTGCCTTCTCGCTGATGCTCCTCAAGGAGAAGGGCCACCCCAATATCAGCCAGGTCATCGCCGAGATGGCGAAGGCCGAGGCGCCGGACGCCCGCACCGTGGTCGTCACGCTGTCGGGGAAGCAGAACCGCTACACGATCCTCACGATCGCCGGCCTGCCGGTTTTCTCCAGGACCTATTTCGCGACACGCGAGTTCGACGCGGCGACGCTGGCGCCGATCCCCGGCTCCGGTCCGTACCGGGTCGGGCCGATGAGCGCCGGGCGCTTCATCGAGTTCACCCGCGATCCCGCGTATTGGGGCAAGGATCTTTCCGTCAACGCCGGGATCAACAATTTCGACGTGATCCGCATCGACTTCTTCAAGGAGCGGCAGACCGCCTTCGAGGCGTTCAAGAAGGGCGATCTCACCTACCGCGAGGAGTTCACGTCCAAGACCTGGGCGACCGAATACAAGTTCCCGACCCTGATCGCCGGCAAGGTGAAGCAGACGCTGATCCCCGAGGAGAAACGGCCGAGCTTCCAGGGTTCGTTCTTCAACGTCCGCAAAGCCAAGCTCGCCGATTCGCGGACGCGGCTGGCGATCGCGCTGGCGTTCGATTTCGAATGGACCAACCGCAATCTCTTCTACGGCGCCTATACGCGCCTGACGTCCTATTTCGGCCGGTCCGACTTCGCCGCCGCGGGGCTGCCGGATGCCGACGAGATCGCGCTCCTCGACCCGTTCCGCGGCGACCTGCCGGCGGAAGTTTTCGGCGAGCCGTATTCGCCACCGGTGTCGGACGGCTCGGGGCGCGACCGGACTCTGCTGCGCCGGGCCGCAACCCTGCTCGCCGACGCCGGCTGGCGGGCGAGGGGCAACGGGCTCGTCAACGACAAGGGCGAGACGCTGGAGGTCGAATTCCTCATCGACGCCGAAGTATTCGAAAAGGTGCTCTCCGCCTATGCCGAGAATCTGAAGCGCATCGGCGTGGGCGTGACCATACGGCAGGTCGACCCGGCGCAGTATCAACTGCGCAGCAGCGAGTTTGACTTCGATGTGCTCATGGTCGCCCAATCGATGGCGGCGACGCCGCTCGACGGCCTGCAGCAGCTCTTCGGCTCCAAGGCCGCCGACACGCCGGGCAGCTTCAACTACGCCGGCATCAAGGACAAGACGATCGACGCCCTCCTCGACCGCCTGCCAAAGGTCGCCTCGCGCGCCGAGCTGACGGCGCTCACGCGGGCGATGGACCGGGTGCTCCGGGCCAGTCACTATTGGGTGCCGAACTGGACCAACGCCAATCACAGGGTCGCGCACTGGGACCTGTTCGCCTGGTCGGGCGTAAAGCCGGACTACGCGTTCAGGCCGGAGACCAACTGGTGGTATGATTCCGGCCGGGCGACGGCGATCGGCATGGCGGGCTAGCGGGAAACGACCGAGGACATGGCCGCCTACATCCTTCGCCGCATCCTGCTCATCATTCCGACAATGATCGGAATCATGGCGATCAGTTTCGTGGTGGTGCAGTTCGCGCCGGGCGGCCCGGTCGAGCGGGTCATCGCCCAGCTCACCGGCAGCGACGTCTCGGCGACCGAGCGCATCACCGGCGGCGGCGGCGATTTTGCCGGCTCCGCCGGTAGCCAGCAGCCGGGCGGCGATATCGTCAATTCGCGCTATCGCGGAGCGCAGGGCCTCGATCCGGAATTCATCAAGAGCCTCGAGAAGCAGTTCGGCTTCGACA
>JBDTLN010000280.1:0-3912 GCA_039934795.1 Bauldia sp.
CGAAAAGCGACGACGGCAACGCGACTTGCAGGTTCTCAAGTACGGACAGATCGTCGAGGACGGCCGGATGCTGGAAGGAAATGGCTATTCCGAGAGACGCCGCTATCTCCGGCGTCATCGAGGCAATGCGCCGCCCCTGGCACGCGATCACCCCCTGGTCCGGCCGGAGCGTGCCGGAAATGATGTTCATCAGGGTCGATTTGCCGGCGCCATTCTCGCCCAGAATCGCGTGAACTTCGCCGGCATAGAATTCGACGCTGACATCGGCGAGCGCCGCCACGCCCGAAAAGAATTTGGAGGTGCCGGAAAGGCTGACGGCAGCAGGGCCGTTCCCCGGCTTGCGATCCTCTATTCCCCCCGAGTCTGGCAGCCTGACGGCCGCACCAGTATCGCGCATTTCTTGTTGCCGACCAGGTAGCCTCTGCATTGAAAACGGCCCCGGAGGATAACCACCGGGGCCGCAGGAGGGAAATGCTTACTGGCCGACGGCCTTGGCCTGGTCGTCGCCCGACATTTCGGCCGAGAGATAGATCGATCCGGGAAGATCCGCACGGCACTTCACTTCGCTCGGCTGACTGGTTACCGAATTCTCGAAGTTCGGTGCATGGAAGGTATCGTCCGTCGGCTTCTGGCCGTCGGTCGCCAGAGCAACCGCCCACTGTACGGCAAGACGCACGTTGTCATTGCCGGTCGCGCGGGTCATCAGCTTGAAGTCGGGGTTGTCCTTCTGGTTGTCGGTCCAGAAGCAGCCGAGCGAGTTGCCGTCCGACGTGGCAATCGCCGGGATCGACCGGTTGAACTTCTTGAACACCGGCAGAGCGCCGACCAGCGACGGTCCGAAGTCAGAAACGATCACGTCGATCTTTTCGTTCTTGGCGATTTCCGCCGTCAGCACCTGCTGGGTCAGCGCCGGGTCCCAGTTGGTCACGTCGAACGGGGCCGGGTTGACGAACTTGTACGTGTCGTCGAGCACCGTCTTCAGGCCTTCCAGTTCCTGCGTGCCCTGGCTGTTTCCGGCCGGTCCGCTGAGGAAGAGGATGTTTCCGCCGTTGGGCAGGATCGTCTTGATCCACTTGCCCCATTCGACGCCGTCTTCGTGGGCGTCGGTACCGACATACTTGGTGTAGTTCTTTCCCTCTTCGCCGCCGACAACGACCCGATACGGAATTACGATCGTGCCCGCCTTGTAGGCGTTGGTCAGGGCCGGCAACACCGCCGGACCGGCGTCGCCGAACACCACCAGCGCATTGATGCCGCGCGCGGCAAAGCTGTTGATGTCGGAGATGGCCTTCTGCACGTTGCCCTGGCCGTCGGCGTATTGATACTCGGTAATGCTCGGGCACTTGGCCGCCTCTGCGGCCCCCGATGCCGTCGTGACGAGGCGCCAGCTGTTGCCGCCGAAACCATCGAGCAGCGCCAGCGAGGCCTTTTTCGGCCCGCACCAGGACGGAGTCTCGGCGTAGGCCGAGCCCGCGAAAGCCAAAAGCAACGTCGCCGCAGCGAGCGCAACTTGCCGTTTAGGAAGCGAGTACTTCATTGTTTTCCTCCGTGTTTGACCGTTTCATTGCGTTTCTTGTCCACTGGATCGAGTAGACGCCGATGCCAAAACCAAGCGCCAAGGCCTGGATGATGGTCTGAGCCGAATAGGGCACGCCGACTGCCAGCGCGAACTGGCTCAACTGATTGAGGAAGAAAGCGGCGATGACCGTCGAGATGGGGAAGCCGCGACCGCCGAGGAGCGAGGTACCGCCGAGAACGACGACAGCAACCGACGGGAGCAAAAGGGAGTCGCCCTGGAAGGCCGTCGGCTCGCGCGTGATGCCGGCGAGGAGAACGCCCGCCAGGCAGTAGAGGAGCTGCGCGAACACATAGGCCGCTATCTGGAACCGCAGCCCCAGCCCTACGGCTCGGGCTGCCAAGGGATTTGCGCCCACCGCCTCGAAGCGCCGGCCGGCCACCGTCTTCTTCATCACGAAGGCGACCACGGCCAACGCCGCTACGGCAAAATATACCGAGTTCGCAATGCCGAAGGTCTCGCCACCTGCGATTTCGGCAAGCAAGGGCGTGGTGATTTTCGGAACGCCGCCGGAAACCGCAAAGACCGCGCCGTAGAGCAAGGCGTTCGTCCCGATCGTCGCGATGATCGCGTTGAGGCGAAGGAGGCCGACGAGGACGCCGTTCAAGACCCCGGCCACCAGGGCGAAACCTATTGCCATCAAGACCGCGGGGAGGAGCTCGGCGTTGTTGCCGGCCGGCACGTGCGTCGAAATCACGACGGCGAGGGACACGCCGCCGGCGACCGAAAGATCGAAGCCGCCTTGCTGGACCACCAGCATCTGGCCGAGGCCGACGATCGCAAGAATTGCCGCAAACGGCAGGCTGCCCGACAGGGCGCCGGACGAGATGGCGGAGGGCGCGAACACCGAGCAAACGAGAATCAGCGCCAGAGTCGACACGACAATCGTGACGAACCCTCTGGCCACGCCCGCGGGAAGCAGGCTCCGCTGCCGGCCTCTGATTTCAGGGCTTTCCGCTGTCTGGTTCATCAGCCTGTTTTCAAGCCCTGGCCGCCACGACAGGATGAATCGCTGCTCCCGTAGCTTAGCCGAGCAATCGCCGACACTATGGATGCTCGCAGTTCCCTCTGAGTCAGCCAAAAAGGCCAAAATGGGCAAGCCACGGGCGGGGATGGTGGGCCCGGCAGGACTCGAACCTGCAACCAGATCGTTATGAGCGACCGGCTCTAACCATTGAGCTACAGGCCCCGATGCAGGCGGGATATAACGGAAAGGAGCGCAAGCGCCAACCGGCGTGCCGCAATCCGGCCCGAAAGCTTGGCCAAGGCTCGGGCCGAGGGAGTACGGGCAGAACCCCTGGAGCAACCAAGATGAAGAAGTTTCTCACCATCGTCGGCATGGCGGTCAGCCTTGCCGGGCCGGCGCTCGCCGACAGCCCGCCGCCCCCTTCCCTCACCGCCAATGGCGAGACGATTGAATACGCCGTGCCGGACATGGCGACGGTCACCCTCGGCGTCGTCTCGGAGGCGAGGACCGCCCGCGAGGCGCTCGACGCCAACAATGCCGAGATGGGGAAGGTCATCGACGCCATCAAGGCGGCCGGCGTCGCCGAGAAGGACATCGGCACCACCGGCTTCAACATCGGCCCGGTGTGGTCGAACCCGCAGCCGAAGACGGACGGTACGGTCGATGCGCCGCGCATCACCGGCTACCAGGTCTCGAACCAGGTCGCCGTCGTCATCCGCGACCTCGCCAAAGCCGGCACCGTGCTCGATGCGACGGTCAGCGCCGGGGCGAACCAGGCAGCGCAGATCGACTTCGGCCTCGCCGACCGGACCCCGGTCGAGGACAAGGCGATGGCCGGGGCGATCGCCGACGCCAACCGCAAGGCGAAGCTCATGGCCGATGCGGCGGGGGTGAAACTCGTCCGCATCCTGTCGGTGGCGGCGAACCAGAACGGCCCCGGCCCCTTCCCTGCGCCGATGGCGATGCGCGCCGAGATGAAGGCGGTGCCGGTGATGGCCGGCGAGCGCTCGATCGCGGCAAGCGCGACGGTGGTCTGGGAGATCGCGGGGAAGTAGCCCTGCACGCACTCGCCCCGCCCGATTGGGGGTGGGTGTGGCTTCTCGTTCTCGCCAGCGGTGATCGCTGCGAGGGTTGATCGTGTCTCGTCTTTTCCCCGGTCCTTCGAGGCCGCCTTGTCTGTCGATATCGGGTAAACCCGACACCGATGGCGGCCCTCAGGATGAGGGAGGTGGCGGGCGTTCGGAGGAACGCGGGCCGGGCAGTCCGTATGAGCGTTCTCCCGAACGCCCGCCGCGGCGTAGACAAACCTCCGTCCTCGCGCTCCAGGCTCGGCGCCAGGCCTCCGGTCTCTGCGTGCGGCTTGCGCCTT
>JBDTLN010000281.1:0-3893 GCA_039934795.1 Bauldia sp.
ATGAGGTCTACGACCTCGGCGTCATGGTGCCGGCGACGAAAATCCTCGCCAGAGCCAAGGAGCTGGAGGTCGACATCATCGGCCTCTCCGGCCTCATCACGCCGTCGCTCGATGAGATGTGTCACGTCGCGGCCGAACTGGAGCGCGAGGGTTTCGACGTGCCGCTCCTTATCGGCGGCGCGACGACCAGCCGCGTCCACACCGCCGTCAAGATCAACCCCAACTATTCGCGCGGCCAGACCGTCCACGTTCTCGACGCCAGCCGCGCCGTCGGCGTCGCTTCAAGTCTTCTCGGCTCGGGCAAGGGCGCCTTCATCGAAAAGGTCCGCGGCGAATATGCGAAGGTCGCGGAGGGCCACGCCCGCGGCATGGCCGACAAGCGGCGCATCACACTCGCCGCCGCCCGCGCCGACCGCTTCGCCATCGACTGGAAGGGCTACACGCCGCCGAAGCCGCGCTTCTTCGGCACGAAAGTGTTCCGCAGCTACCCGGTCGCCGAACTCGTTCCCTACATCGACTGGACCCCGTTCTTCGCCACCTGGGAGCTGAAGGGCACCTATCCGCTGCTTCTCAAGGACGAGAAGGTCGGTGCCGCGGCGAGGGCCCTGTTTGACGACGCGCAGGCGATGCTCCGCCAGATGGTCGCCGAGAACTGGCTCACCGCCAATGGCGTCATCGGCTTTTTTCCGGCCAATGCCGTCGGCGACGACGTCGCCGTCGATACCCATGAGACTCGGCAGCTGGAGCGGGCGCGCCTCTTCACCCTTCGCCAGCAGATCGCCCGGACCAGCGACCGCCGCCATCACGTGGCGCTCGCCGATTTCGTCGCGCCCGCCGAGACCGGCCCTGCCGACTACATCGGCGGCTTCGCCGTCACTGCCGGTATCGGCGAGGAAGCGGTCGCCGAGCGGTTCCAGCGCGCCAATGACGACTACTCCAAGATCCTCTCGCAGGCCCTTGCCGATCGCCTCGCCGAGGCTTTTGCCGAGCGGCTGCACCAGCGGGTCCGCCGCGAGTTCTGGGCCTATGCGCCTGAAGAGAACTTCGCGCCCGCCGAGTTGATCCGTGAGGCCTATGCCGGCATTCGCCCGGCGCCCGGCTATCCCGCCCAGCCCGACCACACCGAGAAGCAGACACTCTTCGATCTTCTCGACGCCGAGGCGGCGACCGGCATCAAGCTTACCGAGAGCTACGCCATGTGGCCCGGCTCATCGGTCTCGGGCCTCTATTTCTCCCATCCGCAGAGCCACTATTTCGGCGTCGGCCGCGTCGAGCGTGATCAGGCCGAGGACTACGCCCGCCGCAAGAGCTGGCCGCTCACTGAGGCCGAACGCTGGCTGGCCCCGATCCTCAACTACGAGCCGGCGAAGGACGCGGCATAGGCTTGTGAACGGAGGCCGTCCATGAGTGAGCGGGTACTCGTTTGCATCCTCAGCCAGACCCGCGCGCACGAGCTGACGTGGCCGACCTTCAAGCATCATGTTCTTGACGAGTTGAACGCCGATCTTGCTCTCTGTATCGGGGTCGACGACACCTACGACTATGCCAACCCGTTCTGGCAGGCGGCGCGCTTCCGTTGGACCGTTCCGGAACTGGCCGACTATGGCGACGGGTTTGACGAGGCGCAGGCGTGGTGGGCGGCGCGCGCCGGCGTCGAGCCCGTCGACTGGCGCCAGCTCTTGTCCATTCGGGATCAGTGGCTAGGCGCGATCGAGGGTCAGGACAAGCAAAGCGGATCGGGCGCGATCCAGATATATTTCCGCTGGGTTCTCTACCGCCACCTGGTCGATACGGACATTCTCGGGCAATACGACCGGGTCATCGTGACGCGATCCGATTTCATCTGGCCGGTGCCGCATCCACCTTTGGCGCTGCTGTCGCCGCGTTTCATATGGACAGGCGACGGCGAGCACTACGGCGGAATTACTGATCGCTACCTTCTCGTTGCGGCCGGCGACCTTCTGCCTGCCATCAATCCCATGGAGGAAATCGTCCTGCGGCCCCGGCGCATGGCCCGGTCGATGCGTTGGCACTGGAGCTGGAATCCCGAGAAGGTGCTCGCACGGCACCTGCGTCGGCAGAGAATGGCGCGACGCGTGCGTTTCTTCCCTTACGTCATGTACACGGTCCGTGGCGTGGCCGACTCTAGCCGTTGGCGGATGGGGGACTTTGACGAGGCGCTTGGCGCCTATGTGAAATACGAAACCGAGTACGCGTCGGCGAAACTCTACGAACGGATCGGGTCGGCGGCAGATTGGCAGAAGCTGGCCAAAGACGAGCCGGGCTTATTCCATCGCACATGGCCGCAGGCTCCCTGGCGCAATCCGGTATATCGGCTGAGGCCTTACCGCCGTGCCCTTGTGAACTATATGGGGCGGAGCTGAAGGAGACTGGCATGTGCCGCAACATCCGCACACTCTTCAATTTCGAGCCGCCGGCGACGGAGGACGAAATCCGCGCCTCGGCGCTCCAGTTCGTCCGCAAGCTGAGCGGCTTCACCAAGCCGTCGCAGGCGAACGCTGCCGCCTTTAACAAGGCGGTGGACGCGGTAGCGGTGGCGGCGCGGAAGCTGATCTTCTCGCTGGAGACCACCGGCCAGTCGCGCGACCGCGAGGTCGAGGCGAAGAAGGCCCGCGAGCGGGCGCGCCTTCGGTATGCGCCCGTGCCGCCGCGGGAGCGCCGCCGCGCGCGTGCCGCAGCCCGGTCGGCTTAGGCGTCACCTGAAAAGGGAGAGGCCGGGGGTGCGTCAGCGCTCCCCGGCCTCCTTGCTTGTCCAGCCCTTTGAGTTGTCGCCGCCGCCCTAGATGGCGCCGATAACGATAGCCGCTACGAAAACGAATGCCGCACACACCATCGCAAAGTGGAACGGTCGAGCCAAGCTCATCGGTCGTGCCTCCTGTTCCAACTACGAATGAAAGCTTAACGCGGCCGGGAGTTCCGGAGAAGCGAAAAGTTGCCGCCCTTTGGTGCAAGGCAGCAATGATGTGAGGCGATTCCGCCAAGCGCATAGAATGATTTGCTTTCGGAGCGCGGCGCACATCCCGTCGAAAGCATGATTTTGCGTCGGGTGGCGGCGCCCCGATACGCCCCTGCCGCGCTTTTGCCGCGGTTAGGCGTGTCCGCGATTCGGTGACCGCGCGATGACATCCCGGAGTTGGCGAGATCGGGCGCCTTGCTTTTGCCGCCACGCAAGGGCTGCTAGCGTCCGCCGCGGCCGAATCTCACGGGGAACCAGCCTGCTTGAAAATGGAACGCTTTGCCACGGCGCGCGACGCCGCCTCCGCGCTACGGCCGGATCAGCCGGTCTACTGCTTTCGACCGGCGGTGCTGAAAGCTGATGCGCGGGCCTTCAAGTCGGCCTTTCGCGGCAAGACGGCCTATGCGGTCAAGACCAATGGCGAGCGCGTCGTGCTGGAGACCCTCGCTGATGCCGGCGTCGACGCTTTCGACGTTGCCTCGCCCGGCGAGTTCGCAGCGGTGAGGGCAGTCGCCCCGAAGGCCGAGCTTCTTTACATGCATCCGGTCAAGGCGCAGTCCGATATCCGCCTGGCGCTGGAGGAGTATCGCATCCGGTCCATGGCTCTCGACCATGAGGACGAGGTCGCCAAGATCCTCAAGATCACCCGCGGCCTCGATCTCGACCCGGAAGAGATCACCCTGTTCGTCCGGATCGCCTCGCGCGGCCATGCCGCCTACGAGCTATCCAAGAAATTCGGCGCCGGGCCGGCCCATGCGGTGGACCTTGTCCGGCGCATCGCCAATATCGGCTTCAAGGTCGGCCTCTGTTTCCATGTCGGCAGCCAGGTCGAGGACCCCGACACCTATGAGCGCGCTATCGCATCGGCGGCCTGGGTCCGTGCCCGCGCCGGCGTGCCGATTGCCGCCCTCGACAT
>JBDTLN010000282.1:0-3889 GCA_039934795.1 Bauldia sp.
GGTCGATTGGGGCGAACCTCATCCCGTGATCTACACCTTCGGCGAGGATGGCCGGCTCGACGGCGAGTGGGCCGATGGCAGCGCCACCGAGACCCTCGATCTGTTCGGCGCCGCCGAGGGCGGCCAGGCGCCCGAGCCGGGCGGCAACTATGCGGTGGCCGGCCGCAATCCCGACGGCTCGGCCTATGACGGAACCGTCGCGATCGGCCGCAAGGGTCCGACGTACCGAGTCAACTGGCGGGTTGGCGCCTCGACCTATCGCGGAACTGGCAAGCTCGACGGCAACGTCCTCACCGTCGACTGGGGCTCGGCGACGCCGGTGGTCTATGCCCTTGCCGCCGACGGCACGCTGACCGGCCTCTGGGACGCCGGCAGCGGCGAGGAGACCCTGACGCCGGCGCCCTAGTCCGTGCTAGCGTTCCCCGCATCGGGGTTCGGGGGAACTGCGGTGCCGACGGTCGCGATTGTCGATGGCGTGAAGATCCAGATCTTCTTTGCCGATCACGCTCCGCCGCATTTTCATGTTGATTTTGGCGGCTATCAGGCACAGATCGTGATCAAGACGCTGGAGATCATCGAGGGTGAGTTCCCCTCGGCGAAACTGCGGAAGGTTCGGGAATGGGCACGGCCTCGAAGAAAAGCGTTGCTCGCGGCGTGGGCGCTGGCCAGCGTCCGTCGCAATCCCGGAAAGGTGTCCTAGTGCCGCCAGGGTTCAAGCCGGCGAGCCGCCTTGTCGGCGTGAAGGTTCGGGATGCCTTTCGTCTGCGCCTGGATTACGGCGACGGCTACAGCGGTACGCTCGATTTCTGGCCGTACATTTCCTGGGGCGAAGCGATGCTTCCCCTGAAGGACCCCAAGCTCTTTGCGACGGCTCATGTCGGATCGGGCGGCGCATCGCTTGAGTGGATCGGCCCCAATGGCGAGGAGATCGATTTCGATGCGATTGCCCTGCGCATGGATCTCGAAGGCCTGCGCGCGCCTCCCAGCCGGCCCGACGCCGCCGAATAACCGGAACCTCCAATGATTTTCGATCTCGCCGTCATCGGCAGCGGTCCCGGCGGCTATGTCTGCGCCATCCGCGCCGCACAGCTTGGCATGAAAGTCGCCGTCGTCGAGAAGGACGGCACGTTCGGCGGCACCTGCCTCAATGTCGGCTGCATTCCCTCCAAGGCGCTGCTTCACACGTCCGACCTCTTCGACGAGGCCGGCCACCAGTTCGCAGGCTTCGGCATCGAGGTTGGCACGCCGAAGCTCGATCTCGCCAGGATGATGGCCCACAAGGACGAGACCGTGGACGCCAACGTCACCGGCGTCGCCTTCCTCTTCAAGAAGAACAAGATCGAGGCGTTTCGTGGCACTGGCTCGGTCGCCGGGCCCGGCAAGGTCCGCGTCGTCAAGGGCGACGGAACAAGCGAGATCGTCGAAGCCAAAAGCATCGTCATCGCCACCGGCTCTGACTCGGCGCCGCTCAAGGGTGTCGCCATCGACGAGAAGCGCATCGTCACCTCGACCGGCGCTCTCCGGCTCGACGCCGTGCCGAAGCGCCTTGTCGTCGTCGGCGCCGGCGTCATCGGCCTCGAACTCGGCTCGGTCTGGCGCCGGCTCGGGTCGGAGGTCACGGTCGTCGAATTCCTTGACCGCATGCTCCCCGGACTTGACGGCGAGGTGGCGCGCCAGGCGCAGCGCCTCCTCACCCGGCAGGGCATGACCTTCCGCCTGTCGAGCAAGGTCGCCTCGGTGGATAGCGGCGGCAAGGCGCTGAAGGTCGCCGTCGAGCCGGCGACCGCCGGCAACGGCTCCAGCGAAACGCTCGAAGCCGATATCGTACTCGTCGCCATCGGCCGGCGGCCTTTCACGGCCGGGCTGGGCCTCGCCGAAGCCGGCGTCGTCCTCGACGAGCGCGGCCGGGTGAAGGTCGACGCGCACTACCGGACCAATATCGAGGGCGTCTACGCCATCGGCGATGTCATCGCCGGGCCGATGCTGGCCCACAAAGCGGAGGACGAGGGCGTCGCCGTCGCCGAAATTCTTGCCGGCCAGGCCGGGCATGTGAACTACGGCGTCATGCCCAATGTCGTCTACACCAATCCGGAGATCGCTTCGGTCGGCCGGACCGAGGAAGAGCTGAAGGCCGACGGCATCGTCTACAAGGCCGGGAAGTTCCCGTTCCTCCCCAACGGGCGGGCCCGCGCCATGGGACGGAAGGACGGCTTCGTCAAAGTCCTTGCCGACGCCGCGACCGACCGGGTGCTCGGCGTCCACATTGTCGGTCCGTTCGCCGGCGAGTTGATCGCCGAGGCGGCGGTGTTGATGGAATTCGGCGGCTCCGCCGAGGATCTCGCCCGCACCACCCATGCCCACCCGACCCTTTCCGAGTCGGTCAAGGAAGCGGCGCTGGGCGCCTGGTTCAAGTCGATCCACATCTGAGGCGATCATGGATGTCCGCGGCACCCCGATCGATCCCGCCGGGCGCACCCGATCGGCGGCGATTGTCGTCATGGGCGTCTCGGGCAGCGGCAAGACCACTATCGGCAGCGAGGTCGCGGCCCGCCTCGGCCTCCCCTTCCGCGACGCCGACGAGTTTCATCCCGCCGCCAACGTCGCCAAGATGGCGAGCGGCGTGCCGCTCACCGACGCCGATCGGTGGCCCTGGCTCGACGCCATCGGCGCCGCCATCCACGACGCCGCCGGCGGTCTCGTCGTCACCTGCTCGGCGCTGAAGCGGGCCTATCGCGACCGCATCCGGGCGGCAGCCGGCACGCCCGTCCGCTTCGTCCATCTCGACGCCTCGCGGGCGGCGCTGGCTTCGCGCCTGGCTAAGCGCAAGGGCCATTTCTTCCCACCAAGCCTCCTCGACAGCCAGCTCGCCACGCTTGAGCGGCCGCTGCCGGAGGAGGGCGCGCTGGTCATGCCGGCGGATGGTCCGATTGCCGACGTGGCCGAAGCGGTTCTTGCTGCCATCGCGCCCGATGGCCCGGCCTGACAAGAAAACGCCGGCCCCTGAGGGCCGGCGCTTGGATAGTCTTTGACGAAAGGGCCGGAGCCTATTTCGCCTCGTCGCTGGCCTTTTCGATTTCGGCGAGCACCACCGGGTCGATCGTCGTCGCCGGAGCGGCAACGGTCGTCTCGGCGGGAGGAGTGGCCGCCGCGGCCATCGCTTGTTTCTGCCATTCGCAGGCGCCTGCGTTGCCGGCACCGGCAAGCAGCATCGCCGCGAACAGCACTGCGGAGGTGGTCAGGAACTTCATAGCAGTCCTCCGGTCGTGAAGGCGCGGCCACGGGGGCAGCCGTCCCTCACATCGAAGCGTATCCGGCCGTGCGGCCTCCGGTAAACCGCAAGGGCGATCACAAGCTCGCGACCGGCAGCGCGTGGACTCGCCGTAATCGCGGCAGATGGGGCTCGGCCCCAGAATCGGCCCGATGATTCCGGCCATCGTCATCTTCGCCGCCACCTGCCTCGTGATGGCGATCGGCAAGCTACGGTTCTATCGGCTCGACCGGGCCGGGGCCGCGCTTCATCGAGGCTGAGAACTTTATTTCCGCGTCGGCGCGCCGCTGACGCTCCCCTCCATCGCCTTCGGCGTCTGGTGGCTGACGCCCTAGCCGCTCAGGCCCGGGGATGGGCCTTGTCGAAGGCGTCCATCAGCCGCGCCGTGTCGACCTCGGTGTAGATCTGCGTCGTCGACAGGCTGGCATGGCCGAGCAGTTCCTGGATGGCGCGGAGGTCGGCGCCATTGGCGAGGAGGTGGGTGGCGAAGGAATGACGGAGCGCATGCGGCGTCGCCGTGGCGGGGAGGCCGAGGGCGCCGCGCAGCTTCTCCATCGCCCGCTGGACGATGCGCGGATTGAGCCGCTCGCCCCGGGCGCCGAGGAAGAGCGGCCCGTCATG
>JBDTLN010000283.1:0-3887 GCA_039934795.1 Bauldia sp.
TCTACGGCAAGCCGCTGGTCTATCTCGACAACGGCGCCTCGGCGCAGAAGCCGCAAGTCGTTATCGACGCAATGACGCAGGCCCTCACCGAGGAGTACGCCAACGTCCATCGCGGACTGCACTTCCTGTCGAATGCCGCGACCGAGAAGTACGAGGAGGCCCGCGAGATCACGCGCCGGTTCCTGAACGCGGCGCATTCCGACGAGATCATCTTTACCAAGAACTCGACCGAGGCCATGAACCTCGTCGCGGATGCCTTCGGTCGCCTGGCGATCGGCGAGGGCGACGAGATCGTTCTCTCGATCATGGAGCACCACTCCAACATCGTGCCGTGGAACTATCACCGCGAGCGGAAGGGCGCCGTCATCAAATGGGCGCCGGTCGCCGACGACGGGACGTTTCTGCTCGACGAATTCGAGAAACTGCTGACGGCGCGGACAAAGATCGTCGCCATCACCCATATGTCGAACGTCCTCGGCACCGTCGTGCCGATCAAGGAAATCTGCCGGATTGCCCATGCCCGTGGTATTCCGGTGATGGTCGATGGCAGCCAGGCGGCGGTGCATCTGCCCGTCGACGTCAGGGACCTCGACTGCGACTTCTATTGCTTCACCGGCCACAAGCTCTACGGCCCGACCGGCATCGGCGTCCTCTACGGCAAGCGCGAGCGCCTGAAAGCCCTGCCGCCCTATATGGGCGGCGGCGAGATGATCAAGGATGTGACGACCGACTTCGTGACCTACGCCGAGCCGCCGCACCGTTTCGAAGCCGGCACGCCGCCCATCGTCGAGGCCATCGGCCTCGGCGCCGCGCTGACCTATGTCGAGCAGCTCGGTCGCGAGCGCATTGCGGCGCACGAGGCGGGACTGCGCGACTACGCCCATGAGCGGCTGTCACGGATCAACAGCCTGACGTTCTACGGAACCGCCAGGGGCAAAGGCGCCATCGTTGCCTTCAACATGGCGAGCGCCCACCCGCATGACATCTCCACCATCATCGACCGTTCCGGCGTTGCGGTGCGGGCGGGCACGCATTGCGCTCAGCCGTTGTTGGCCCGATATGGGGTGACGGCGACCTGCCGCGCCTCGTTCGGCCTCTACAACACCCCCGACGAGGTCGACCGCCTCGCAGAAGCCTTGCAGAAAGCCCATGAGTTCTTCGCTTAACCCCCTTATGGTAATATCGAACCGGCGCCAGGTTTCGTGACCATGGAACAGCTCGAACACACCGAGAAGGCAGACGACGGCCTGACCGCGATGGCGCTGAACGCCACCGGCTCCGCAATTCCCGCCGAAGAGCTGGAACGCCTGACCCACGACATCGTCGCAGCGCTGAAGACGGTCTACGACCCCGAGATTTCGGCCGACATCTACGAACTCGGCCTCATCTACAAGGTCGACCTCGACGACGATCGCAACGTCGCTATCGACATGACCCTAACCGCCCCAGGCTGCCCGGTCGCCGGCGAGATGCCGGGGTGGGTCGAGAATGCGGTGAGCCTGGTGCCGGGGGTCGGCAATGTGACCGTCAGCATGGTCTTCGATCCGCCATGGGACCAGAGCCGCATGTCGGACATCGCGAAGGTGGCACTGGACTGGTACTAGGGGCTTGCCGGACAAGGTAAATCGCCCCATTTTGGTGTTCTGAGCTTTCGCGCTGGCCTTGAACCGGCGCAGAGGAAAAAGACGATGGCGAAGTTCAATCTCGGCATTCCGGTCATGAGCCTCACGGAGGCGGCGGCGGCGCGCCTTCGTGAGATTTCGGAGAACGCCGACCACCCGATCGCCGGGCTTCGCGTTGGCGTCAAGAACGCCGGCTGCGCCGGCATGGCCTATGCCCTCGACACGATCGACAAGGTCGATCCGGCCGACGATGTCGTCGAGGACAAGGGTGTCAGGGTCTATGTCGACCCCAAGGCGGTCCTGTTCCTCCTCGGCTCGGTGATGGATTTCAGAACGAGCAAGATGTCGTCCGGCTTCGTGTTCCAGAACCCGAACGAAGTCTCGGCCTGCGGCTGCGGCGAGTCGGTCAACCTGAAGCCGGCCGAGATCGCCCCGGCGAACGCCTGACGGCGGCTGGCGGTGGCCGGCTTTTTCGATCGCCTAAAAAATGACGCCGCGGAGGAATGGTGGGCGTTCATCGCCCATGATTTCGTGCGTGGGTTGGGCGAGGGGACGTTGCCGCCGAACTGCTTCCGGCACTACCTCGTCCAGGACTATCTCTTCCTCATCCAGTTCGCTCGTGCCTACGCGCTCGCCGTCTACAAGGCGACGGACATCGCCTCGATGCGCCACGCCGCAGCGGCGGTGACGGCAATCCTGGACGTCGAGACCAGGCTTCACGTGCGGATCGCCGAGCGCTGGGGCAAAGCTCCCGGCGACCTGGAAGCAGCAACGGAAGCGCGGGCGACCATCGCTTACACCCGCTTCGTCCTCGACACGGGAATGCGTGGCGATCTCCTCGATTTGCTGACGGCCCTCTCGCCTTGCGTCATCGGCTATGCCGAGATCGGCACGACGCTTGGCGCCAGCGCCGGCGGCAGGGCGGCCGACAATCCCTATCGCGAATGGATCACCGAGTATGCGGGCGAGGCGTACCAGACCCTTGCCTCGGATGCCCGCGCCGAGCTGCAGCGTTTGGCGGACGCGGCGATGACGGAGGCGCGCTATCCAAAACTCCTCGCCATCTTCCGGCAGGCAACGCGGCTCGAAACCGATTTCTGGCAAATGGGGCTGGACCTCGCGACATAGGAGGGAGGCATGACCACAGCGGCGCAGATGGAGGAACTCTTCGCCTCTATCGAGGGCACGACCGTCCGCAGGATGTTCGGGGGCCTCGGCGTATTTCGGCAGGGCCTCATGTACGCCCTCGTCGCCGACGACGTGCTCTACCTGAAAGGCGATGCAGGCACGCAGGCGGCCTTTGAAAGGGAAGACTGCCCGCAATGGATCTATGACGGCAAGCAGCGCCCCGTCGCCATGCCGTACTGGCGGTTGCCGGAGCGGCTCTATGACGAGCCGGACGAGTTCCGCGAATGGGCGCTCGCCGCTTTCGCCGTGGCGGAGCGCACCGCCAAACCGAAGGCGGGCAAGACGGCGAAGCCGGGGCCGCGCAACGTGGCGTCGTCAAGGAAGCCACCTGCGAAGGCCGTCAAATCGAGCAAGGCCGACAACGAAAAGCCGGCCCTCAAGCCGGCTGCAAGGCCATCGCGAAACTCCAGAAAAGGCTGAGCGTCAGGTCTCGGAGGCCGGTACGCGGGTCCGCCGCAGGAGGAACTGCGGGACGTGATCGCCGAGGCCCACTGCCGCCGGCTCGCGATCGGCAGGCTCCCGACGATGGTCGTTTCGATCACCCCTTTGATGACCGTGATCGCGACGCGGTTCGCGCTGATCCTCGCGGGGCGGACGTTGGTCGCGGCGGGGTTCGCGATGATTGCGATCGTGGCGCTGCTCATTGGGCCGCTGCTGCGGCTCAGCGGGGGCAGGGAGGGCGCCTGATGTCTGCACCGGGGCCAACGGTTCGGCTAGCATGGCGACAGGCTCGACAACATCCGTGCGCTGCTGCTCGGGCCGCGGTGCGCCGCCATTGTTGCGGGCATGGTCGCCGCGTCCTTCGCGCCGGCCGCGATGCCGTTCGCGGCCATGCTCGGCGCGCTGGGGACGCTCCTCGGCCTGTTCGCGATGGCCATAGACCGATGCTGCCCGTTCGCCAGACGCTTCGACCTCGAGGACGTTGATCGGCTCGCCGATCATCTTCTCGATGGCGCCGACATACTTCCTGTCGATCGGAGAGGCGATGGTGATCGCCGTGCCCTTGAGGCCGGCGCGGCCAGTGCGGCCGATGCGGTGGATGTAGTCTTCGGAGTGGGTCGGCACATCGAAATTGAA
>JBDTLN010000284.1:0-3878 GCA_039934795.1 Bauldia sp.
GGTCGGGGCGGACCACTCAGGGAATCGGAATGCATCGCAGTTTCGAGGGGCTCCGCGCCGGGGCGGCGCTTCTCGTCCTTGCCGCGAGCCAGCTTGCCGGGCCGGCCCATGCCGAGAAGATCGCCAACCCGGTCGCGGTCTTTGCCGGTCTCGACAAGATCACCGGCCGGATCATCTCCTTCGACGTCTATATGGACGAGACGGTGCAGTTCGGCGCGCTCCAGGTGACGCCGCGCGTTTGCTACTCGCGCCCGCCGACCGAGGCGCCGCAGACCGACGCCTTCGTCGAGGTCGATGAGATCACGCTGGCGCGGAAGGTGAAGCGCCTGTTCACCGGCTGGATGTTCGCGGCAAGTCCCGGCCTCCACGCCGTCGACCACGCCGTCTACGATGTCTGGCTTACCGACTGCAAGACGTCCTCGCCGGTCGCCCCGCCCGCCAAGCAATAGAAATCGGCGTCGGCCTCGATCGCCTTTTCGAGGAGGTGCTGGTACTGCCGCCGGTCGACATCGACGGCGCCGAACTGCTTCAGGTGCTCGGTCGTGAACTGGGTGTCGAGCAGACGGAAGCCGCCGCGCTTCAGCCGCGCAACGAGGTGGACAAGGGCGACCTTCGAGGCATCCCTTGCGCGCGAGAACATGCTCTCGCCGAAGAAGGCGGCGCCCAGCCTCACGCCGTAGAGGCCGCCGACCAGCTTGCCGTCCTGCCAGCACTCGACCGTGTGGCAATGGCCGAGTTCGAACAGGTCGCCATACAGCCGGCGGATGCGGGCGTTTATCCAGGTCTTGGCGCGATCCGGCGCGGCGGCGGCGCAGCCGCTGATCACGCCTTCGAAATCACGATCGACGTGAACCTCGAACACGTCTCCCGCTACGGTGCGGGCGAGACGCCGCGGAACATGGAACCGGCCGAGCGGAATGATGCCGCGGGCCTCCGGCTCGATCCAGTAGAGGCCGGGGTCGTCCGCCGACTCGGCCATCGGGAAGATGCCGCAGGCATAGGCCTTGAGAAGGACCTGCGGCGTAATCTCGAGGGCAACGTCGTCGCGTGCGGCCATGGCGCTCAGCCCCCGGCGGCGAGGCGCTTCTCCAGCCAGTGGATGTCGTAGTCGCCGGCGATGATGTCCGGGTCGTTCACCAGGTCGCGGAACAGCGGGATGGTGGTCTGGATGCCGTCAACGACGAACTCATCGAGCGAGCGGCGAAGACGCATCATGCATTCCTGTCGGGTGCGGCCGTGGACGATCAGCTTGCCGATCAGGCTGTCATAGTATGGCGGGATTTTGTAGCCCTGATAGACGCCGGAATCGACGCGAACGCCAAGTCCGCCGGGCGGGTGGTAGTAGGTGATCTTGCCGGGCGAGGCAGCGAAGGTGCGCGGGTCCTCGGCGTTGATGCGGCACTCGATGGCGTGGCCCTCGAAGCGTACCTCGGCTTGCGTGAAGGACAGGCCGAGGCCGGCGGCGACCCGGATCTGCTCGTTGACGAGGTCGATGCCGGTGACCGCTTCGGTCACCGGGTGCTCGACCTGCAGGCGCGTATTCATCTCGATGAAATAGAACGCGCCGTTCTCGTAGAGGAACTCGACGGTGCCGGCGCCGGCATAGCCGATCGAGGCAACGGCGCGGGCGACGATGCCGCCGATCTCGCTCCGCTGCGCGTCGGTAATGGCCGGGGAGGGCGATTCCTCCAACACCTTCTGGTGGCGGCGCTGGAGTGAGCAGTCGCGCTCGCCGAGGTGGACGGCGCCGCCCTTGCCGTCGCCCATCACCTGAACCTCGATGTGGCGCGGCTTGGCGAGGTATTTCTCCAGATAGACCGAATCGTCCCCGAAGGCAGCGCGGGCCTCGCTGCGCGCCATGGCAAATGCATCCGGCAGGCTCGCCGCATCGCGGGCGACCTTCATGCCGCGTCCGCCGCCGCCGGCAGACGCCTTGACCAGCACCGGGTAGCCGATCTCGTCGGCGATGCGCGCGGCCTCGGCCTCGTTGGCGACGCCACCCTCCGAGCCGGGGACGCAGGGGATGCCGAGGCGCTTTGCCGTGCGCTTGGCCTCGATCTTGTCGCCCATGATGCGGATATGCTCGGCCGAGGGGCCGATGAAGGTGACGCCGTGCGCGGCAAGGATGTCGGCGAAGCGCGCATTCTCCGACAAGAATCCGTAGCCGGGATGGACCGCCTCGGCGCCGGTGATCTCGCAGGCGGCGACGAGTTGCGGGATGTTGAGGTAGCTGTCGCGGGCCGGCGGCGGACCAATGCAGACGCTCTCGTCGGCGAGGCGGACATGCATGGCGTCGGCGTCGGCGGTGGAGTGCACCGCCACCGTCGCGATGCCGAGCTCCTTGCAGGCGCGCAGCACACGCAGGGCGATCTCGCCGCGATTGGCGATCAGGATCTTGGAGAAGAGGGGCGGCGCCGTGGTCATTCGACGATCAGCAGCGGCTCGCCATATTCCACCGGTTGGCTGTCTTCGACGAGGATGCTGGTGACCACGCCGGCGCGCGGCGCCGGGATCTGGTTCATCGTCTTCATCGCCTCGATGATGAGCAGGGTCTGTCCCTCGCGAACCCGGTCGCCGACCTCGACATAGGCCTTGGCACCCGGCTCCGGCGCCAGGAACGCGGTACCGACCATCGGCGACAGCACCGTGCCGGCATTGCTCTTCGGCGCCGCCGCGACGGCCTCTGCCCCGGCGAGGGGGGCCGCGATCGCCGCAGGCGCGGCAACTTGCGCCGCGACCGGCGCCGGCATCCGGGCGACGCGGATGCGGGACTTGTCCTGCTCGACCTCGATCTCGGTCAGGCCGGTTTCGTCGAGAAGCTTGGCGAGTTGTCGGATGAGGTCCTGGTCGACCACGGATTTCTTGTCGCTCATGACGGCTTCTTTTCGGTCCGTTTCCCTGGCGTAGCGGCAACCAGAGGCTTCAGGGCTTCCAGCGCCAGCACATAGCCGAAGGCGCCGAGCCCGCAGATGATCCCGGCAGCGACCGGCGAGACGTAGGAATGATGCCGGAAAGGTTCACGGGCGAAAATGTTGGAAAGATGGACTTCGATCACCGGCTTGCCGATGGCGCGGATAGCGTCCTGGAGGGCGACCGAGGTGTGGGTATATCCGCCGGGGTTGAGCACGACGCCCGCCGCGGTCTCGCCGGCCTCCTGCAGCCAGTCGACCAGAACGCCTTCAATGTTGGTCTGGCGGAAATCGACCGCAAGGCCGAGCCGCTTGCCGGCCTCGATGCAGTCTTTCTCGATGTCCTTCAGGCTCTTGCCGCCATAGATACTCGGCTCGCGCTTCCCCAGAAGGTTGAGGTTCGGGCCGTTGAGGACAAGGACTTTGGTCGCCATCGTGACGCAAGTTTCCGCCGCCGGGCGCCGGATGAAGAGGCGCCGCGAAGTGCCGGGTTTATAGGGATTCGGGCGGAAAAGGGAAAGCCCCGTCCGCCAACGGAGTGGCGCTGCAACTAAGGGAGCGCGAGCTCCGCGCGACGACGCCTCAGCAGTTCGCCGCGACGCAGCGGGCTTCCTCGATCTTCTGCTTCAGCGAGTCGTAGCCGACGGCGCCAACCACCACTTCCTTCGCCGTCACGTAGGACGGCGTGCCGGTCAGCGAGAGCTTGCCGGCGAGGTCGTAGACCTCGGTGATCGTCGCCTTCACCTCGGCCGAGTCGACCGCGGCGGCAATCGCTTTCCGGTCGAGGCCCATTTCCTCGGCAACGGCCAGAGCCCGCTCGCCATTGACCTGGCCGCGCTCGGAAATCAGCTTGTCGTGAAACTCGGCGTAGCGCTCCGGGGCGATCTGGTTGACCCGCACGGCAACCTGCGCTGCGGCGACCGATCCCTCACCGAGAACCGGGAACTCCTTCAGCACGACGCGAAGATT
>JBDTLN010000285.1:0-3877 GCA_039934795.1 Bauldia sp.
CGAGGTGGTCGTCGTCTTGCCGTGCGTGCCGGCGACGGCGACGGCCTGCTTGAGGCGCATCAGTTCGGCAAGCATCTCGGCGCGGCGGACGACCGCCAGCAACTGCTCCCGCGCCGCCCTCAGTTCGGGATTGTCGCGCTTGATGGCGGAAGAAACGACGACGACCTTGGCTTCACCGAGATTGGCGGCGTCATGGCCGATGGCGATCGGCACGCCGTGGGTGCGAAGGCGCTGGACGTTGGCGCTCTCGGCAACGTCGGAGCCCTGCACGCGGTAGCCGAGATTAACCAGCACCTCGGCGATGCCGCTCATGCCGATGCCGCCGATGCCGACGAAATGGATAGGGCCGGTGTCGCGCGGCAGCTTCATGCGAGGGCTTCCTGGTTGAGAATGACGCGCGGTCCCGAGGCGGCTACCTGCTCGACGAGATCGGCAAGGCGATCGACGGCGTCCGGCCTGCCGGTAGCCCGGGCAGCGGCAGCGGCGGAAGCGAGTTGTTCGGGGCTGCGAATGAGCGTGGCGATATCAGCGGCAAGGCTCGCCGGCGTCACGGCGCTCTGTTCGACCGTCCAGCCGCCGCCGGCGCCGGACAGTACGCGGGCGTTGGCCATCTGGTCCTGATCGAGGGCATGGGGGAGCGGGATCATGATCGCCGGCCGGCCGATGACGCCGAGCTCGGCGACGGTCGACGCTCCGGCGCGCGAGACGACGAGGTGGCAGGCGGCAATGCGAGCCGGCAGGTCGCGAAAGAATGGCTGGAGATCGGCGGCAACGCCGTTCGCCTTATACGCATCGGCGACACGCTCCATGTCCTCCGGCCGGCACTGCTGGACGATGCGGAGCATCCCGCGAAGCGAAGGATCAAGCGCGGCGATGGCCGGCGGCACGAGTTCCGCCATGACGCGGGCACCCTGGCTACCGCCGAAGACGAGAAGGTTGAAGGGGTCGTCGGCGCCGCGGCTGGCAAACGGCACTTTCGCCGCCTCGCGGACGGCCGGGCGCACCGGGTTGCCGGTCTGGGTCATCTTCGGGGCGAAGATTTCCGCCTTGCCGACCTTGGCGAAGCTGGTGGCGATCCGCGTGACGCGCGGTGCCAGATACTTGTTGGCCCGGCCGATCACGGCGTTCTGCTCGTGAATGATGCTCGGCACCCTGGCGCGGGTGGCGGCGAGCATCGGCGGCACCGTCGGATAGCCGCCGAAGCCGATCGCGACATCAGGCTTGATGCGACGGACAAGCACGCGCGCCGCCAGAACTCCGGTGGTGAGCCGGAAGGCTGCTTGCATCAACGCCAGGGGCGAGCGCTCCATCTTCGCCGACGGGATGATGTGGATGGCCTCGGCGGGGAAATTCTGGCCGTAGGTCTCGGCCCGGTGGTCGGTGGCCAGATGCACCTTCCAGCCGCGCGCCTTCAACGCCAGCGCCAGGGCCTCGGCGGGAAAGAGATGCCCGCCGGTGCCGCCGGCTGAAAGGAGCGCCAAGCCCGGCATGGTCTCGTTCGGCTACGCTGTCGCCGATGCAGCAGGCCGGGCTGCGTCAAGCCGTGGCGCGGCGCGGCCCGGCTCCGCCCGTCGCCGGGTGAAGGCAAGGAGCAACCCCATGCCGAAGGCGACGGCGACCATCGACGAGCCACCGTAGGAGATGAAGGGTAATGTCATGCCCTTTGCTGGCATCAGGTTGAGATTGACGGCCATGTTGATCACCGACTGGGCGCCGAAGACGACGACCAGGCCGGCGGAGGCGAGGCGGACGAAAGCGTCCTCGCTCTTCAGGCTTGAGACAAGGCCGCGAAACACCACCCAGGCGAAAACAATGACGAGAGCGATGCAGACGATGATGCCGAACTCCTCGGCGGCGACCGCGAAGATGAAATCCGTATGGGCGTCGGGCAGGATGCGCTTCACCGTCCCCTCGCCCGGCCCCTGGCCGAGCCAGCCGCCGCTCATGATGGAATCGAGCGCCTTGTCGACCTGGAAGGTGTCGCCCGATTGCGGCGAGATGAACCGGTCGATGCGGCCGGCGACGTGCGGCAGCGTGGAGTAGGCGGCAAAGACCCCGCCGAGGGCGATGGCGACAAGGCCGACGATCCAGATCCACGGCACCCCCGCCATGAAGAAGAGCGCGCCCCACGCGATGGAGACCAGCATCGTCTGGCCGAAATCCGGCTCGGCGACGAGCAGCGCGACGACGATGCCAAGCAGGATAAGGGCGAAGATATTGCCGGGGATGTCGGTGCGCCGGGAGTTCTCGGCGAAGAGCCATGCGGCAACGACGATGAAGGCCGGCTTCATGAACTCGGAAGGCTGAAGCGACAGGCCGGCGAGATTGACCCAGCGCCGGGCGCCCTTGACCTCGGCGCCCATGAAGAGGGTGAGAAGCATGAGGCATAAGGCGACAACGAGAACAATCAGCGCCGTGCGCCGCGCCTGGCGCGGTGTCAGGAACGAGGTCGCAATCATCACCGCCACGGCGGGCAGGAAGAAGGCGACGTGGCGCTTGACGAAATGGAAGCTGTCATAGCCGAGGCGTTCGGCGACGGGCGGGCTGCCGGCCAGCGACAGGACCACCCCGCCCAGCATCAGTGCGATCAGGGCGACAAGAAGGTAGCGGTCGACGGTCCACCACCACTCGGCAAAAGGCGAACGATCGGTGCGGCTGACCATCAGGCGGCCTCCCCTCTTCTCTGGACGCCTTCAAGCCCGTGGACGAGAGCGCGGAAGGCGTCGCCGCGCTTTTCGAAATTCCTGAACTGGTCGTAGGACGCACAGGCCGGCGACAGGAGGACCACCGGCTCGGCGGCACGGTCCCTCCCCGCGTCCCGCGCTGCAGCGGCGATTGCCCGCTCCAGCGTCGTCGATATCTCGAAGGGCACTATCTTGCCGAGGGTCGCCGCGAAAGTCTCCGCGGCTTCGCCGATGAGGTAGGCTTTGGCGATGCGCGGGAAGAGATCGACAAGGCTTTCGATGCCACCCTCTTTCGGGCGTCCGCCGGCGATCCAGTAGATGCGGTCGTAGCTGGCTAGGGCCTTGGAGGCGGCGTCGGCGTTGGTCGCCTTGGAATCGTTGACGAAAAGGACGCGGCCGAGGCGGCCGACCTCTTCCATGCGGTGCGCGAGGCCGGGGAAGGTCAGGAGGCCGCGCACGATGGTGGCATCGTCAACGCCAAGAGCGCGAACCGCGGCGAGCGCCGCGGCGGCGTTCTCGGCATTGTGGGCGCCGCGGAGCGACCCCACGCCATCGAGGCCGGCCACCGAGGTGACGCCGGCATCCGAGACGCTGAACAGCTTGCCGTCCTCGGCATAGACGCCGCTCGCCAAGGGACGCTTGGCCGAGACACGGACGACGGTGCGGCCGGCCTGGTCGAGGCAGTCGGCGATGGCCCGGCACCAGCCGTCGTCGACGGCGACCACGGCTGTGGCGGCGTTGGCGACCAGGCGCTCCTTGATCGCGGCATACCGCCTCATCGTGCCGTGGCGGTCGAGGTGGTCTGGCGTGACGTTGAGGAGGACGCCGACGCTGGGGGCAAGGCTTGGCGCGAGGTCGATCTGGAACGAGGAGCACTCAATGACGTGGTAGCGGCCGGTCGCCGGCGGCTCCAGCGACAGGATGGCGGTGCCGATGTTGCCGCCAAGCTGCACGTCGCGTCCGGCGACGGTGAGGAGATGGGCGATGAGTGCCGTGGTCGTCGACTTGCCGTTGGTGCCGGTGATGGCGACGAACGGGGCGCCAGGGTCGTTGAGGCGCCGCTCGCGGCAGAACAACTCGATGTCGCCGATGATTTCGACACCGGCGACCTCGGCGCGCCTGACCGTCCAGTGCGGCTCGGGATGTGTGAGCGGCACGCCGGGGGCAAGGACTAAGCAGGCGAAGCTCAGCCA
>JBDTLN010000286.1:0-3873 GCA_039934795.1 Bauldia sp.
CAAGGAAAAGACCGAGTGGCACCGGGTCGTCATCTTCAACGAGCAGCTCTGCAAGATCGCGGAGCAATATCTGAAGAAGGGGGCGAAGGTTTACCTCGAGGGCCAGTTGCAGACCCGCAAGTGGCAGGACAAGGACGGCCAGGACCGCTACTCGACCGAGGTCGTGCTGCAGGGCTTCAACGCCCAACTCACCATGCTCGACGGTCGTGGTGAGCAGAGCGCCGACAGCGGCGGCGACTTCGGCCGCTCGACGCCCATGGAGACCGCCCGCTCAGGCAGTGGCGGCGGTCGACCGGCCCCGGCACGCTCCGGCGGCGCGTCGCTCGCCGAAGACCTCGACGACGAGATTCCGTTCTAGCGGCGACCGGCAAGCGCCCTGTCTCGCGATCGCGCCGGGATCAGCCCCGGGCGATGGCGAGGATGCCGTCGGCGACGAATTGCACGGCAAGCGCGGCAAGGATGACGCCAAGCAGGCGGCTGACGACGATCCGGCCGGTTCGGCCGAGGATGCGTTCGATCCGGTCGGCCATCAGGAAGACGGCGAGACAGGCCGCGATCAAGGCAATGACGATGACGAGCAGGCCGGCAAGCTCGACAGGTCCGTCGGCCTGCGAGGCAAGGAGGATTGTCGCCGAGATCGCGCCGGGGCCTGAGGTGAGCGGAATGGCGAGGGGGAAGATCGCAAGGTCATGCGCCCGGCCATCGCCCGCCGAGTCCCTGGCTGCGGACTTCCGCTCTTCACGGCGCGCAAAGACCATTTCGAACGCGATCGCGAAGAGGAGCAGCCCGCCAGCGATGCGGAACGCCGGCAGGGAAATGCCGAGGACGCCGATCAGCGCCTCGCCGGCGAGCGCGAAGGCGATGAGCACGCCGCCCGCGGTCAGCGCGGCGCGGACAGCCGCCTGGCGGCGATCGGCCAGCGCCATGCCGGTGGTGACCGCCATGAAGATCGGGGCGAGCCCGATGGGGTCGAGGGTGACCAGGAGCGTGACGAGCGCGTTGAGGAAATAGTCCGGCATGTCCTGCCCCCGATCCCGCCCGGCGCCGGTTTTCGCCGCGGCGCGCAACGGCATGGTCGCACGGCGGCGGCGGATTGCGCCAGAACCGGGGCTCCTGTAGGCCTGCGCAATTCGCGCGGACCGGGGGAGATTCGCGCCAAGCCGAGGGAAGTGAATTGCACGACGGCGCCTATGCGAGGCGGCTTGCTGAGGATCTGCCGAAATGGCGGCAAGCCGGCTGGGTGACCGAGGGCGGCGCCGTGGCGATCCGCGCCGGAGCCGGAGCCGGGGCGGGGGCGAAGCGTTCGGCCTTCGGCATGGCGGCGATCGTCGGCACCATCGGCGCGCTCCTCACCGGCCTCGGCGTCATCGCCTTCGTTGCCGCCAACTGGGAGGGGATGCCGCGCATCTACCGCTTTGGCGTCCTCATCCTGGCGCTGGCCCTCGCCTATGTCGCGGCCGGCGCATTTCAGACGCGCGGCTTCCGCGTCTTCTCGGAAGCGGCGCTGCTCATCGCCGGCCTTGTCTTCGCCGCCGCCATCGCGCTGATCGGCCAGACCTACCACCTCGCCGGCGATTTCTCCGGAGCGATCATGCTGTGGGAAGCCGGCATGATCGTCGCGGCGCTGCTCACCGGCTCGTCGGTGCTGACCATGCTGGCGGTGATCGGCGGCGGCTACTGGGTATGGCTCTCGACCGTCGAGAACAACATCCTGCCGCATTGGCCGAGTCTTGCCGTCATCCTCCTCGGCGGCGCCATCGCCACCGTGCTGAACGCGCAATATTCGCGCCTCGTCGCGATCCTGGCGTTCGGCTTCTGGGTGGCCGTGACGACGATCGCCTACGCCACGCACTTTAACCTGCCGTTCACCGGGACGCTGGCGCTGCTCGCCACCGCGGCGCTGGCCGTCTGGGCGATCGGCGCGGCGCTGGCGACCTTCGATCCGCAGTCGCGTGTCGGCGGGCTCGGCCTCGACATGCAGTGGCCGGCGCTGGCGGCGATGCTGGCTGCCTTGGGTCTGGAGCAGACCGTCGGGCTATGGGGCGACACGCATCAGGCGCAGGCCTGGGTGATGCCGGCCTTCATTCTCGGCGTCGCGGCGGTGCTGCTGGCGAGCTACGGCTACATGCGCCGCAGCCTCAGCGCCATCGAGCCGATCGCGGTCGCCGTGATCAGCGTCGCGGCGATCGGCTTCGCCCTCTGGACGCCGCCCAGCGACCTCCAGGAACGGCTGGCGGGCGGCGCAATCGTGCTGGTCGCGGCGCTGTGGGTAACGAGCCTCGGCCAGACCGCGCAACATCGCGGCAAGACGCTCGGCCTCTTCGCCTTCGGCGCCGAAATCCTCTACCTATACGTTGTCACCCTCGGCACGCAGATCGATACAGCGCTCGCCTTCCTCGCCGGCGGCGTGCTGTTCATCGCGCTGGCCTACGGCCTGTTCCGGCTTGACCGCTTCATGACGCGGCGAGCGGACCCTCCGGCGCTGCCCCTGGCTGTTGCCCCGCCGCCCATGACACCCGCCGGTGCGCTGCCAACTGCGCCGGCACCGGTGCCCGCCGCCGACGTGCCGCCCGCGGTCCCGGCCGCGGTCGTCGGCCCAGCTCCGGGAGCCGCGCCATGAGGCTCGCCGGGTTCGGCCGCATCGGCATGCTGCTCGCCTTCATCGTCCAGGCCGGGCTGCTGGGCTGGATCATCGGCGACCGGGCGATGCTCCTGAAGAACGGGCGGGAAATCCGCCTGCCGGTAATCCCGGTCGATCCGCATGATCTGTTGCGCGGCGACTATGTGATCCTCTCCTATCCGATGTCGCGCCTGCAAACCAACCAGATCGAGGGCGACGATGCGTTCAGCGAGGGCGAGCCGATCTTCGTCACGCTGGCGCCGGAGGGGGATAGCTGGAAGGCCGTGGCCATGCACCGCGAACGACCGGCGGGCGACGACGTCGTCCTCAAGGGTGTGGTTTCCGGCGTGACGACGCTCGGCGACAATTGCGGCGCGGCGGAAGCCTGCGCCACCTACGCCGTCGACTACAATCTCGAGCAGTTCTTCGTCCCCGAGGGCGCCGGGCGCGACCTCGAAACGCTGCGCAACGACCAGAAGCTGAGCGTCGACGTGGCGCTGGCGCCGAGCGGCCGGGCGGCGCTGAAGCGCCTCCTCGTCGACGGCAACGTGCGCTACGAAGAGATGATGTTCTGAGACGGCCGGCGCCGGCTAGGTGTTGCCGGCGGTGTGGCTCACCCATGCCAGAACGACCCGGAAAATCAGAAAGGCCGCGACGATGCCGGTAACGACGATGATGGTTTCCGTGGGCAGGGCAGCGACCTCCCTTTTCTGAAGGATGCCGCGCCCCGAAAACGGCGCCATTGATCGAGATCAATGGGCGGGTGCGGGACGGCTGCGACCGGCCGCCGCAGATCGTCGCGCAAGGTCAGGGGTCAGGATCGGCCGCGGGCGCCGGCCGCTGATGCCTTGCCACAGTTTTTCCACATGGAAATCCGGCCGGCATCTGGCGGGTGGGGCGTCGGACGCGGGGGGTGCCTCGGACCAGGCCGCCGGCTCGTGGTAGAGGAGGGGCATGGATGACCGGTACGCGGACTTCGCGGCGCTGGCCGCCGCCGAGCGGCGGGGCCGGGACTACGACATCGTCGTCCGTGAGGTGGCCGGCTCGCCGGTCGCTATCGTCGCGCCGCATGCCGGGGATATCGAGCCGGGCACATCCGAGATCGCCGTCACCATCGCCGGCGGAGATTGCAACCTCTACCTCTTCGAAGGGCATGGGCCGGACGCCTACCGGCTTCACGTCATGTCATCGCATTTCGACGAGCCGGAGTGCCTGGCGCTGGTGACGCGTTGCGCCGTCGTCGTGACGGTGCA
>JBDTLN010000287.1:0-3829 GCA_039934795.1 Bauldia sp.
TCCGCGAAGAGGGCGCCCGTGTCGTACTTGCCGACATCGATCCGCGCGGCGGCGAAGCGGCTGCCGAACTTGGCGGCCCGGACGTCGCAAGATTTATCGCTTGCGATGTCGGCGACGCTGGAGAGGTCAAGCGCCTTGTCGAGGATGCCACGCAGGGGTTCGGCGCGATCGATATTCTGGTCAACAACGCCGCGATCATCGTCGGCGGCGATTTCCTCGACCTGCAGGAAGCCGACTTCGAGCGGGTGCTCCGCGTCAATCTGAAGGGCGCGTTCCTCTGCGGGCAGGAAGTGGCGCGGCGCATGGTCGACCGGGTGAAAGCCGGCGGGCCGCCCGGTACCGTCATCAATCTTTCTTCCGTAAACGCCGTCTTCGCTCTCCCCAACCAGATTCCCTATTCGATCTCGAAGGGCGGCATCAGCCAGTTGACCAAGGGCATGGCGATTTCGCTGGCGCCGTGGGGCATTCGCGTCAACGCCATCGGACCCGGCTCGATCATGACGGAAATGCTCCAGACGATCATGAGCAGCCCCGAGGCGCGGCGCGGAGTTCTGTCGCGAACGCCCCTCGGGCGCGTCGGCGAGCCTGGCGAAATCGCTGCTGTGGCCGCCTTCCTCGCCTCGGATGATGCGAGCTACATCACCGGTCAGACGATCTACGCTGATGGCGGCCGGCTGCCCCTCAACTACACGGTGCCGGTGAGAGAATAGCAGCCTTCATTGCCCGGCGCGCGGGCTCCTGACAGGAGGCTGTCAGGAGGGGGTGCGTAGTCTTCCTCGGGTCGGCGCCAGTGCGCCACCAACCCCGAGGAGACTGAACGATGAGTGACAACGGCGAGCGCAAGAACGTGGCGGTATGGTTCGAGATTCCGGCGACGGATTTCGAACGGGCGGCGGGGTTCTCTACGAGAAGATTTTCGGCACCTCGCTGAAGCGCGAGACCTTCGGCCCGCAACGGATGGCGGTGTTCCCCTATGAGCGGCCGGGCGTGTCGGGTGCCGTAATGGAAGCGCCGCATCTTGCCGGCAAGGATGCCGGGACAGTGGTCTACCTCAATTGCGATGGTCATCTCGGCGAGATCGCCGGCCGCGTCGAGAAGGCCGGCGGAGCACTCCTTACCCCGCGCATCGACCTGCCCGACGGCATGGGCGCCTTCCTTCACATCCGCGACAGCGAAGGGAACCGCGTCGGCCTTCACGCCGTCGCCTGACGGGGCTATGGAGCGGTCATGCGCCGCGCCGATCGTCTCTTCGAGATCGTGCAAAGCCTGCGTGGCGACCGGCTGGTCACCGCGCAGGCGCTTGCCGACAAGCTCGAAGTATCGGTCCGGACCATCTATCGCGACGTTCGCGACCTGCAGACCGCGGGTGTTCCGATCGATGGCGAGGCCGGGGTCGGCTATCTGCTTCGTCCCGGCTTTCAACTGCCGCCGCTGATGTTCACGCTCGCCGAGATCGAGGCGCTGATCGTCGGCGCGCGGATGGTCGAGGCCTGGGCCGGGCGGACGCTCTCCGCCTCGGCGGCCGAGGCGCTGGTCAAGATCGGGGCGGTGGTTCCGGGCGACCGCATGCGGGCGGCCGGGCGCGTCGCGATCTTCGCGCCTGGGTTCCGTTTCGATGAGAAGCTGCGGGCCCGCTTCGACCTCTTCGCCCGGGCCATCGATGAGCGGCGGAGGGCGAGCTTGGCCTATCGCGACGAATCGGGCGGCGCGACAGAGCGGACCGTCCGCCCGCTTGGTCTGCATTTCTGGGGTGGCACCTGGACGCTGGCCGCATGGTGCGATCTTCGCCGCGACTTCCGGACGTTTCGCATCGACCGCGCCGAGACGGTCGTGTTGAGCGAAGACAGCTTTGCCGCCGAGCGCGGCAAAACCCTGGACGACTACCTGGCGCAGGTGACCCGGGCGCCGTGATTAGTCTTCGGCGGGCTCCTCGGCGGGGCCTTTCATCGACTTCAGCTTGGCAAAGACGGCGTCGGCCTCGCGGCTGGCTTCCCGCTCGGCCTGTCGCTCCGGGTTCTGGGAGGGACGGCTGGCAGCGGCGGCCAGCGCGGCAGCGGCGGCGGTCGTCGTCTGCGATGCCGGAAGCAGGGTGGCACCCTGGTCGACGGGCTCGCGCGTCGGCGAGGTCTTTGCCGCCTTCTCGACCTCGAAGTCGAGATCGATCTGGGAGCAGAGGCCGAGCGTCACCGGATCCATCGGCTGGAGATTGTTTGCGTTCCAGTGCGTGCGGTTCTTGATCGCGTCGATAGTCGGCTTCGTCGTGCCGACGAGGCGCATGATCTGCGCGTCCTTCATCTCGGCATGGTTGCGCAACAGCCAGAGGATGGCGTTCGGCCGATCGTGGCGCCGCGAGACCGGCGTGTAGCGCGGGCCCTTCCGCTTGGCGATGGGGACGCGCACCTTCGGGTCGGCGACGTGCACGCGGAACGAGGAGTCCGTTTCGGCGTGGGTGATGTCTTCGCGGGTGAGCTGGCCGGTCTGCACCGGGTCGAGCCCCTTGATGGTGAGGGCTGATTCGCCGTCGGCGATGGCCTTCACCTCGAGCGGGTGAAGCCTGCAGAAATCGGCGATCTGTTCGAAGGTCATCGAGGTGTTTTCGACGAGCCACACGGCGGTGGCCTTCGGCATCAGCGGGCTGGTCGTGTTCATATGCCTCTCCGGTCGCTCCGCCCGGCAGTCGGCCGGCGGAGCCGTATTCCAGTCAAAACGAATGGGAATGGATGGCTATATAGTGGGCAGGCGGGCCATAGGCAAACGCATTCTGAGGGTTTCGCCACCCGACCGCCAACTTGACCAAGGTTGGTCAAGGCGGTAAGCCCTCGGGCTAACCAAGGTTGGTCAAGACAATGAGCAAGCCGGCCAAGCAGATCAACATCTACGACGCCAAAACGCAGTTCTCCAGCCTTGTCGATAAGGCAAGCAAGGGGGAGAGCTTCATCATCGCCAAGGCCGGCACGCCGATGGCGAAGCTGGTGCCGCTGTCGGAAGGCGCGGAGCCGAAGAAGAAATTCAAGTTCGGCACGATGAAAGGAAAGATTCATGTCCCCGACGATTTCGATGCACCCCTGCCGGATGAGGTCCTCGATCTCTTCTACCGCGGCGGCTTCGACTCGGAATGAGATTGCTCCTCGATACGAGTGTCGCCTTATGGTTCGCCGAAGCGCATCCGCGGCTGACTGAGGCCGCACGGTCGACGATCTACAGGGCCGACGCAGTGTTCGTAAGCGCGGTTTCGATCTGGGAGATCGCGATCAAGGCGGCCCTTGGAAAATTCAATGTCGATGTCGATCTTGTCCAGGCGGGTCTCAGGGACGCCGGCTTCCAGCCGCTAGACATAACCTGGCAACATGGTCGTGCCGTTCGAGATCTGCCACTCTACCACGCTGATCCGTTCGATCGGTTACTTGTAGCGCAGGCGATGAGCGAACCGCTCCAGCTTCTGACGAGCGACAAGTTCCTCGCCCGCTACAGCGACCTTGTCACCGTCGTCTGACCCCTCACGCCACCGTCAGCACGATCTTGCCGATGTGCAGCGACGATTCCATCCGCGCATGAGCGTCCGCGGCGCGGGCGAGGGGATAGGTCGAGTCGATGACCGGCGCCACTTTCCGCGCTTCAAGCAGCGGCCACACATTTTCCCGCAGGGCCTCGGCGATCCTTGCTTTTACCGCGACCGGCCTCGGCCGGAGGGTCGATCCGGTGTGCACGAGGCGTTTCATCATCAGCAGGAGCAGATTGACCTCGGCCTTGGCGCCTTTCTGCAGCGCGATCTGGACGATCCGCCCGTCCTCTGCCGCGGCATCGTAGTTTCGTTTGACATAGTCGCCGG
>JBDTLN010000288.1:0-3828 GCA_039934795.1 Bauldia sp.
CTTCGACGCCCTGATGCGTCAGGGTGAAGATGCCCATGGTGACAAAGCCCATATGGGCGACCGACGAATAGGCGATCAGCTTTTTCATGTCGGATTGGGCCAGCGCCACAAGCGATGTATAGACAATCGCAATCGCCGACAGCCACAGAACCAGTGGCGCCAGCAGATCGGATGCCACCGGAAACATCGGCAGGCTGAACCGCAAAAACCCGTAGCCGCCCATTTTCAGCAAGATTGCCGCCAGAACAACCGATCCGGCGGTCGGGGCCTGAACGTGCGCATCAGGCAGCCAGGTGTGCACCGGCCACATCGGCATCTTGACCGCGAAAGAGGCGAAGAACGCGAACCACAGCCACCACTGCATCGAGGCCGGGAACGGATGGTTGAGCAGCGTCGGGATATCGGTCGTGCCGGCGTCCCAGTACATCGCCATGATGGCAAGCAGCATCAGCACCGAGCCGAGCAGCGTGTAGAGGAAGAACTTGAAGCTGGCATAGACCCGTCGCGGCCCGCCCCAGATGCCGATGATAAGGAACATCGGGATGAGACCGCCCTCGAAGAACACATAGAAGAGGACAAGGTCGAGCGCGGTGAAGACGCCAATCATCAGCGTCTCCAGCACCAGGAACGCGACCATGTACTCCTTGAAGTTGCGGGTCACGCTCAGCTTGCTGGCGAGGATGCAGAACGGCATCAGGAACGTCGTCAGGATGACGAAGAGCATCGAAATGCCGTCGACGCCCATCTTGTAGTTGATGGTGCCGCCCAGCCAGCCGGCGCTCTCGACGAACTGGAAGCCCGGATCCTGCGTATCGAAGTCGACCCAGATGAGCAGCGAGACGACGAAGACGACCAGCGTCGTCCACATCGCGATCCAGAAGATGTTGCGCCGCGCCGCCTCGACGTCGCCGCGGATGATGAGGACCAGCAGCGCGCCGAGCAGCGGCAGGAAGGTGACGGTCGAGAGGATCGGCCAGGAGGTCATGGCGCCGCACTCACAACGCGAACAGGACGTAGGTGATCAGCGCGGCGACGCCGATCAGCATGGCGAAAGCGTAGTGGTAGAGGTAGCCCGACTGAAGCTTTACGACGCGGCTGGTGACGTCGATTACGAGCGCCGATACGCCATCCGGTCCAAAACCGTCGATGAACCAGCCGTCGCCCTTCTTCCAGAGGAAGCGGCCAAGCCACTTCGCCGGGCGGACGAAGAGAAAGTCGTAAATCTCGTCGAAGTACCACTTGTTGAGAAGGAACGCGTAGAGCACGTGATGCCGCCTGGCGATGCGCGCCGGCAATTCCGGATGGAGGATGTAGTAGTAGATCGCCAGCAGCGCGCCGACCGCCATCATCAGCGTCGGGATCAGCGAGATCCAGAGCGAGACGTGGTGCATCTCCTCGAGGATATGGCCCTCGACCAGAGCGCCCTTCCAGAATTCGGCATTTCCTTCGCCGATGAACGCGCCGGAGAACAGCAGCCCGGCAAAAAGCGCTCCGATCGCCAGAATGATGAGCGGCACGGTCATCACCGGCGGCGAGTCGTGAATGTGCTTCATCACCTCGGCCGGCGCCCGTGGTGCGCCGTGGAAGGTGAGGAAGATCAGGCGCCACGAGTAGAACGAGGTCATCAGCGCCGCGGCGACAGTCAGCCAGAAGCCGTAGAATGCGGCCTGCGTCCCGCCGGCATAGGCAGCCTCGATGATGGCGTCCTTGGAGAAATAGCCGGAGGTGAAGGGGAAACCGGTCAGCGCCAGCGTGCCGACGATCATCATCCAGTAGGTGAGCGGGATGTGGGTGCGGAGGCCGCCCATCTTCCGCATATCCTGCTCGTCGGCAACCGCGTGGATCACCGAGCCGGCGCCGAGGAAGAGCAGCGCCTTGAAGAAGGCGTGGGTGAAGAGGTGGAAGATGCCGGCCTGGTAGGCACCGACGCCTAGCGCGACGAACATGTAGCCAAGCTGCGAGCAGGTCGAATAGGCGATCACCCGCTTGATGTCGTTCTGCACGAGACCGACCGTGGCGGCGAAGAATGCGGTGGTCGCGCCGAAGACGACGACGACGCCGAGGGCAATAGGCGCCAGCTCGAACAGCGGCGACAGGCGCGCCACCATGAAGACGCCGGCGGTGACCATGGTCGCGGCGTGGATCAGCGCCGACACCGGTGTCGGGCCCTCCATCGCATCGGGCAGCCAGGTGTGGAGCAGGAACTGGGCCGACTTGCCCATCGCGCCCATGAACAGAAGGATGCAGACGACGGTGAGCGCGTCGATGTTCCACGACAGGAAATGCAGGTCCGTGCCGACGATCGAGGGCGCATTGGCGAAGATCGTCTGGAACTCGACCGAATTGAAAAGCAGGAAGACGGCGAAAATGCCAAGCGAGAAGCCGAAGTCGCCGACACGGTTGACGACGAAAGCCTTGATCGCCGCGGCGTTGGCCGAGGGCCGGTGATACCAGAAGCCGATCAGCAGATACGAAGCGAGGCCGACGCCCTCCCAGCCGAAAAACATCTGGACGAGGTTGTCGGACGTGACCAGCGCTAGCATGAAGAAGGTGAATATCGACAGATAGGCGAAGAACCGCGGCTTGTGCGGGTCGTGCGCCATGTAGCCGATCGAGTAGATGTGGACGAGCGCCGACACGGTGTTGACGACGACCAGCATCACCACAGTCAGCGTGTCGATGCGCAACGCCCAGTCGACGACCATCGTCCCCGATGAGAACCAGTTCAGCACCTGGACGCGCGTCGTCTCGCCCTCGCCGAAGCCGACCGAGAAGAAGGCGACCCACGAGAGCAGCGCCGAGATAACCAGGAAGCCCGAGGTAATGATCTCGGCAGGGCGCGAGCCCGGTGCGCCAGCGCCGTGCTCATGTTCCTCATGATCCGGGTGGTGGATGACCGCCCCGGTATCGTCGGCATGAGCGCTTTCGTGCGTCACCGGATGCGCGGCGTGATCGTCGGCCCCCGGCTCGGCGCCGGGATGCTGGCGCGACGATCCGACGACGGCGATCAGCCCGGCAATGATCGCGCCGAGAAGCGGCAGGAAGACGATGGCCTGGTACATGCCGGCCTCAGCCCTTCATCATGTTGACGTCCTCGACCGCGATCGAACCGCGATTGCGGTGAAAGACGACGAGGATGGCGAGGCCGATGGCCGCCTCGGCGGCGGCAACGGTGAGGACGAGCAGCGCGAAGACCTGGCCGACGAGATCGCCGAGGAAGGCCGAGAAGGCGACGAGGTTGAGATTGACGGCGAGCAGGATTAGCTCCACCGACATCAGGATCACAATGACGTTCTTGCGGTTGATGAAGATGCCGAAAATTCCGAGCGTGAAGAGGATCGCGGCAACGGTCAGGTAGTGCGAAAGGCCGACGGCCATCAGATGCCCCTCCCCGGTTCGACCTTGCGGATCTCGATCGACGTCGCCGGCGAGCGGGCGTTCTGCGCCGCGATCGACTGGCGCTTGACGCCGGGCTTGTGGCGCAGCGTCAGGACGATGGCGCCGATCATGGCGACCAGCAGCACCAGGCCGGCGGCCTGGAAGAAATAGACGTAGCGCGTGTAAAGGATCGCGCCGAGCGCGGCGGTATTGGAGACTTCCAGCGGGATCGGTGCTGATGGATTGAGGGCGAGCACAGGCGCGAAGGCATGGCCGCCGAGCACGATCAGCAGTTCGGCGAGAAGGACGATGCCGACGAGGGTGCCGATCGGCAGGTAGTGGAGAAAGCCCTGGCGGAGTTCGACGAAGTCGACGTCGAGCATCATGACTACGAACAGGAAGAGCACCGCGACCGCGCCGACATAGACGACGACCAGGATCATCGCCAGG